>CAZSJB010000026.1:0-4863 GCA_964606625.1 uncultured Tepidisphaeraceae bacterium
CATCGCCGCCAATGCCCGGACAGTACTGATTAGCGCTGAACGCCCCAACCCGCTCGATGTCTGCATCGAGCAACCACTGCATCATGTTGATTGCATGAATCGACAGTTGGATGAAGCTGCCGCCGCCGGTCTTTTCACGGCTTGACCGCCAGCCGCCGGCTGAGGGCTTGGCGGCCAGCCCGCCGCGATGGGCATCGCGTGCGCGGATGCTCTGGATCTTCCCCAAGGTGCCGCGCCGGATCATCTCCCGGATCTCCCAGTAGGCCGGGTAGGTGTAGCTGCTCATGAACATGCCGACCGTGCGCTTTGTCTGCCGGGCAGCGGCGACGATGCGATCGGCATCCTCCAGCGTATTGGAAATGGGCTTCTGCAACAGGACGTGCTTACCCGCCTGCATCGCAGCGACGGCCTGCTCGGCATGCAGGAAATTGGGTGTGGAGATATCGACCATGTCGATGCCATCCGCCAAGGCATCGGCAAAGTTCTTGGAGACCTGTTTGACGCCCAGCTGGCGACATTCTTCAAGGACTGCGTCGCTGGTATCCACCGCCAGAGCCCATTCCACGCCGGGAAGGCGCGTGTAAACCTGGCGATATTGCCTGGCCATTCCGCCACTGCCTACAAGTGCGACCCGAAACATATCTCTCCTTTATCCCTTCGTGTGGGGCAGGGGTGTATTTGCTCTGCCGGATGCCTCACGGTTTGCCGATGCGCGGTCCGCGTTGCGGTTTCATGAAATCTCAATCCACTTGCGCTGATCGGCTGCGTCACGGGCACTGAGCAATACCCCAGCCATGTCAAGGGATTGCCTGGTGCTGAACAGGGATTGATTGCCATGCAACGCGGCGTCGATCAGTTCAACATGCACAGGGCGGGGCGGCTTTTGGGGCGTCAGCTCCCGCTGACCGGAGGCATCGATCAGCGTGCAGATCCCATCCCGCACCTCGATGACGCCACTCGTTCCAGCCAGGCGTAGCCGATCATCGCCGTGCGTCGGGCTGCCCTGGGGGCGCAGGTAATCGGCGTGGACGACGGCATGTGCTCCACCTTCCAGCTCAAACATCGCCACCGTATGGTCTTCCATTTCCGGATAGTCAGGCCGGGAGAAGTTGCCCTGTACGCCTATTGCCCGCTTGTACGTCGCACCGGTGGTGAATGCCAGGTAGTCGATGGCGTGGGAGGCCACCCACAGCATCAATCCCCCGAAGTCGGCGCGGCGGCCAAACCATTGGGGGCGACTGCCGAAGCGATAAGATTTCTGCGCCGTGGCAAGTACCAGCTTTCCAATTTCACCGCGATGAACTGCCTCGCGAGCCGCTTGGAAGGGAGCGGCGCAGCGGGCGTCAAACTCGGTGATGATGGGGACATTCTTTTGCTCGATAAGCGTCCTCAGCCGATCCAACTGCTGCCAGGTTGCGGCGATGGGCTTGTCGCTGACGACCGGGATGCCTCGCTCTACAGCGGCTGCGACCAGGTTGCCGTTCCAGCCGTAGACGGCGCCCAGGTTCACCACATCCGGCTGATATTGATCGAGCATATCGATCGGATCATCAAACCACCGGCAGCCCTCGATCTTCTCCGCCAGGCGCCGAGCGGCGTCGGGCGAGTGGGTGTCGGATGCCACAGCCACCGGCTGGTCGATCTGAAACTGTGGATCCTCCAGGCAGGGGCGCACCTTGAAATGGCCATGACCGCCAATGAATGCAATACGCATGCAGACGAGTCTACGCGCGCGATGGTGGGGAGCAATACCCCCAAGGATTTAAGGATGAGGGGGATAGGAAAATATCCTGGCCTCATTGACTGGTTGCAGCAATGAGCCTGTCGAGCAGGTTAATGTGCCGTTCTTGTTGGGGGATCAACTGATTCTGGATGAGGTTTTGGCTGGTCAAGTCGAGTTCGTCGGTGGCGTTCTGGTAATCCTTCAAGCCATGTTCTTCGCCTTCCTTGAGACTTTTCAGGCTGGCGGTATCGCCGAAAAGATTGGCGGTTCCCTGGGTGAATCGAGCCCATGCGCCCCAGGGGCCGGATGTGTCGGAGGCCTCACCGCCCAGTTCATTGATGCGATCCCGCAACGACTGGGCGGCTCGACCGTGGTCCTCCTGGATCTGTCGCAGGAGGGCGATTTCCTCGGTATGGTCGGCGTCATCGTCGGCAACGGCTTCGATGGCCATGCGGTAGGTTTCGGTGGCAGAGATTTCGCCGCGCAGTAGGGAATCAAGCTGGCGGATTTCCGGGGTGTCAGGGGTGGTCTCGGGTTCGCGTGTCATGGCAAGCTCCTGTTCAAGGTGTCTGACAGATAGATAGCAATTGGCATGCCCCGTTCGATGGAATGGAGGATGGATTTGCGGTACAAGGAAAGCGCGTGAGCCTGCAAATTTAACGCCAAGAGGAGCGACCGAATGATGAAGCGCACGGGTGTGATGTTGGCGATGCTGGTGGTGGGGCTGCTATCGGTGGGGGCGATGGCGCAGATTGAGGTGCGGGAGGAAGTGGAAGCGACGCGCCAGACCCCGCGCGGCACGCTGAAGCTGCTGCGACAGGCGATGGAGCAGGGGGATGCCGACGCCCTGCGATCGATCCTGCTGGGGGAAACAGAGGTGGAGAAGCAGTTGGTGGAGGCGATGATCGAAACCGCGCGCAGCGCCCACCGTTTGCGCGAGGCTGCCGTTCAGACGTTTGGCGAACGGGAAGCGACCAGCCTGTTTGGCGCGATGCCGGCGACGAGCCCCAGCGAGATGACCGAGATTGACGAGGCCTCCGAGACGATCGAAGAAGATCGCGCCGTGGTCCAGTTCGCTGATGTCCAGGTAATGCCGGTGACCCTGGTGCGCCGGGGTGAGCAGTGGCATGTGCCGGTGGCTGAACTGGCGGGGAAGCTTCCTCCTGACGAACTGGAAGAGCGGATTTCCGAGGTTCGCGCATTCTGTGGCGTGATGGTCGCCATTGCTGAGGAGATCACCCAAGGCAAATACCAGAATATCGAGCAGGTCCGCCAAGCACTGTCCAGCCAGATGATGCGGGCGGTTACGCCTGAGGGGCAGTGAGCGTTAAGCGGATTGGGGGAATCTCAAATCCGTGAGTCCTGGCGAGCAATGAACGATTGGATGTCCCCATCCGATGGCGCAATCGAAACGTGAGATCCAGGAGATTCTGTCCCAGGCGGGTAGCCGGCCGCGGCATCGCTTTGGGCAAAACTTCATGATCGATCAGAACTTGGTGCGCCTGGTGGCTGAGGCGGGCGAGGTAAATCCGGGGGAAATGGTGATCGAGGTCGGCCCGGGGACGGGGACGCTTACCGATGAACTGCTGCAGCGCGGAGCTCTGGTGCTGGCGGTTGAGATCGACCGCGATCTATCCCGCGTGCTGCGAGAGCGATTTGCGGATCATGAACAGTTTCGTCTGATCGAGGGCGATGCGCTGGCGGGCAAGCATGCGCTGAGTCCGGATCTGCTGGAGGCAATTGCGCAGTGGCGCCGCACGCAGGCGGGGGCGGTTAAGCTGGTTGCCAATCTTCCCTACAACATCGCTTCGCCACTGGTGATCGAACTATTGCGCGCGGGCGTGGATCTGCTGGCGTTCACGGTGCAGAAGGAGGTCGCCCAGCGACTGGCTGCGACCGCGGATACGGAGGCGTATGGTCCATTGACGGTGATGGTGCAGCGTATGGCGAGGGTGGAGATCCTGCGGACGCTGCCCGCGCAGGCATTCTGGCCGGCGCCGAAAATCCAGTCGTCGCTGGTGCGGCTGCGACGTGAGGATCGCCTTGGAGATCAGGCTGAAGCCTTCAGCCGATTCGTGCAGGCGCTGTTCGCTTCCCGTCGCAAGACGCTTCGCAAAGCCCTGGCGACCGCCGGCTACGACCCCGAGCCGCTGCTGGCAGCCACCGGAATCGAGGCTCAACTTCGTCCTGAGGTACTCGATCCGCAGTCGGTCTGGGAACTATTTACGGCTGCTGCGGGCGGTTTCCCATTCGGCAACGCAAACGCCCACGGATGATCAACCCGTGGGCATGGTCTGGTCGAGATGGATCAGATCCGATCAGCTTGCGGTGGCGACGTTGCTGATACGACGCACACGCGTGGCCTTGAGGCCCTTGGGGCTTTCGTCGGCTTCGTACTCCACGCTTTCTCCGTCGGTGAGGGTCTTGAACCCTTCGCCCTCAATGACCGAGTGGTGTACGAAGACATCGCGGCCATCTTCGGAGAAGATAAATCCGAAGCCCTTCTGATCGTTAAACCACTTCACTTTGCCGGTGGCCATTTCAGCCACTCCTTTCCCTTTCAGCCGCCCAAGAGGAAATGCAATCCGAAGAGATGCAATACAACCTCTGGCAGAGTCAGCACAAACCCACTGCCTCCTCCAGCCCGTGCCGGGAGCGGCCCGTATCCCGTGCCGATGGATCGCGGACCAATTTGTCGCAACAATACCACATAAGCGACCTGGACCACAAAGGATTCCTCTGTTTTCGACGTTACACGACCTCAGGCATGGGAAAACACGGGTTATCCACAATCCTCAGCCGTTGCGACTTACTGCGGCCCGTCAACTTCCCAAACGATTTGTGGCTGAACTCCCTTTTCGCCCTTCAGGGCTTCAAAAAATCGCGGAATTGACGACGTAGTTTGCAAATCATTTGATAACAAGATTTTACGGGTGAATCCGGAGATTGTTCGTAAAGGGGATTCATCCATTCAAACGGATGAGCTGTTTCAGGCCGACACCCAGCCCAACCTGTGTCAGGCTGGGGGTTTATGAGGAGGCGTGGGTTATCCACGGGTTGTCCACAATTGGACGTGCGCCTTGATTTTCCAGCGTGGGGAACGACACTAACCTGATTTCCAACCGGGCGACCACGGATTT
>CAZSJB010000026.1:4873-13434 GCA_964606625.1 uncultured Tepidisphaeraceae bacterium
GGATTTCATGAATCTTCTGGAAACTACCAAGCTGGTGAAGAGCTATGACGGCCGAACGGTCGTCAATGAAGTCAGCTTTGTTCTGGCCCAGCAGGAGATTGTCGGCTTGCTGGGTCGCAACGGCGCCGGCAAGACCACCACGTTTCGCATGATCCTGGGGATGGTCACGCCCGACAGCGGGGCGGTGGCGTTCGATGCCGAAGACATTACCCATCTCCCGATGTACAAGCGCGCCCGTAAGGGGATCGGCTATCTCGCGCAGGAGCGCAGTGATTTCCGCCGGCTGACTGTCTGGCAGAACCTCATGGCGATCCTCGAGACTCTCAACCTCTCTCGGGCGGAGCGCAATCGCCGAGCCGAGCAATTG
This sequence comes from uncultured Tepidisphaeraceae bacterium, assembly GCA_964606625.1. GTDB lineage: Bacteria > Planctomycetota > Phycisphaerae > Tepidisphaerales > Tepidisphaeraceae > CALEKX01. Next base: position 5,241 of record CAZSJB010000026.1, read on the forward strand.
CTCAGCCAGTACGGCCTGACTCGCCAGCGCAACCAGAAAGCGGAAACCCTCTCCGGCGGCGAGCGTCGCAAGCTCGAAATCGCTCGCGCCCTTGTGACCGATCCCAAGCTGATTCTCCTGGATGAGCCCTTCAGCGGCGTCGATCCGATCGCCGTGGAGGATCTCCAGAAGGAGGTCGTCCGCCTGAAGCATGAGTTTGGCAAGAGCGTCCTGATTACCGATCACAACGTCGCCCAGACGCTGCGCGTCTGCGACCGCGCGTTGATCATCAACGATGGCCGGGTCTTCAAGGAAGGCAGCCCCCGCGAGATCATCAATGATCCCGCCGTCCGCGCAACCTACTTGGGCAATACCTTCCGGGGCGATGAGTTTGATAACAATCCCTTCCGCACCGAAGCGGATCTTCGGCCGCTGTGATGGTGGATGGGGCGGAAGTGCATTTCCTGGGAGATATCGGCTGACTCTTTATTCCCCGTCGGGTCCGGGTAATCTTATCGCGGGGCTGTTTACTCTCCGACTGTCAGAGATTTAAGAAAGGTATTGATCAGCATGGCATCCGGCAGCGTTTACCTCGGTGTGGATATCGGCGGCACGAAGGTCGCCGTGAATGGCATTGACGCCTCGCGCAAGGCGATCGCAGCCGAATGGCTGGAGCTGCCGTCGCATGGGGACAAAGGTCCCGAGGCGACCATCGCCCAAATTGTTGCTGCGGTCCGCGACTTCATGGCACGGGAGAAGATCACCGCCGACCAGGTGGCCGCCGTCGGCCTCGACAGCCCCGGACCGGCTGACATTAACGGGCGCATCGAGAAAACCGCCAACATGCATCCGGCATGGGAAGGGTTCGAGCTTCGCGATCGGGCTGAGCGTGAGCTGAGCAAGGCGCTGGGCCACGAGGTGCGCGTCAGCTACGAGAATGACTGCAACGCAGCCGCCCTGTGGGAAAGCCATATCGCCAATCCCGAGGGCACCGAGGTGATGGCGCTGTTGGCACCGGGTACGGGTTTGGGTGGCGGCATCGTCATCCATGGCCGGTTGCTCCGAGGGGCGCGGGGCATGAGCGCGGAGCTGGGGCATGTGGAGATCGTCCATCCGCCTTTTGTGGAAGGCTGGGAGCCCAGGTGCGGCTGTGGGCAGACCTATTGCGCCGAAGCCTACGCCTCGATGGCGGCCCTGGGCAAGATCCTTCGGATCGTGCTGCCCCAGGAAAAGTATCGCAATCATCCGTTGAACCAGATTAACGAAGCCAATGAGGATGACACCTGGAAAAAGCGTGCCTATAGCGTGCGCGGGCTGGCTGCCCAGGGAGATGAGCTGTGCCAGGCGATTTTCGACTGGCAGTCGCGAGCGATCGGCCGACTTTGCCGACAGGTCGCCGATACGATCGATCCCCATCGGATCGTCATCGGCGGCGGATTTATCGAAGGCGGCAAGGAGTTGACCGACCGCATCATGCGCATCATCCAGGAAGAGTTCCAAAAGCTCGCGTTCAAGAAGCACGCAGCCGAAGTGCGATTCGAGGTTGCCCGCAGCGGCGACCAGGCTGGCTGCCTCGGCGCCGCGCTCAGTGCCTGGCAGTTCGCCAATCGACAGATGTAATGCACCGAAGATCGCCTTTTCCGCGTCATTATCCGTCCTCTCCTGGCGCATGACGGTCAGAGGCGAAATGGCGTTGACGTAGGACAGGTTGCCTGCCCTGTACTTCACTGAGGGTTCACCAGGGCGCTGTGGTACGGGCGTCTCCGCGCACGCATTGCGGATCCTGTAGTGCACTGTCGCGAGGTGCCCGTCCCGAAAGGTTTTTCAGCGGGTCATTCATGCAGGAAATCATCCTCATTCATCTCACCGGTGATGATCGACCGGGGTTGACGGCGGGGTTGTCGGCGACGCTGGCTGCGCATGGGGTGGAGATTCTGGATCTGAACCAGACGGTCATCCATCGCACCCTGCTGCTGGGGATGATGTTGCGGATCCCGCCGTCGGGTGAGTCGAAAGATCTGTTGAAGGATCTGCTGTTTGAAGCCCATCGGATGGGTCTGCGGCTGCGGATGACGCCGATCGAGGATGCCGAATACGATGCCTGGGTCGAGCGCCAAGGCAAGCCGCGGTATATCCTGACGCTGCTGACGCGGCGACTGGCTGCGGCGCATGTCGCCGGCGTCTCCAGGGTGATCAGCGAGCAGGGATTGAATATCGACATTATCACTCGCCTCTCGGGCCGGCCCCCACGGGAAGATGATGGCGCGCCGCGCCGGGCTTGTATCGAGTTTTCGATCCGCGGTCAGCCGCGAGATGAAAATGCGCTTCGTGCGGAGCTGATGCGGCTGACGCAGGAGCATCCGATCGACCTGTCGTGGCAGCGTGACAATGTCTATCGGCGCATGCGCCGGCTGGTGGCGTTTGACATGGATTCGACGCTGATCCAGCACGAGGTGATCGACGAACTGGCCATCGAAGCCGGTGTGGGCGAGAAGGTGGCCGCCATCACTGAAGCCGCAATGCGCGGCGAGCTCGATTTCAACCAGTCGCTTATCGAGCGCGTAGCGCTGCTGAAAGGGCTGGATGCATCGGTGCTTCAGCGGGTGGCTGAGCGATTGACCCTGACCGAAGGAGCCGAACGCCTGGTGAAGGCGCTGCGGAGCTTTGGATACAAGACCGCCATTATCTCTGGCGGATTTGATTACTTCGGTAAGTACCTCCAGCAGAAACTGGGGATCGATTACGTCCACACCAACCAGCTGGAAATCGAAAACGGCCGACTGACAGGCCGCGTCCGGGGGGCGATTGTCAATGCCCAGCGGAAGGCCGATCTGCTCAAGCAGATCGCAGCCGAGGAAAACATCGCCCTCGAGCAGACGATCGCCGTCGGCGACGGCGCCAATGACCTGCCCATGCTGGCGGTCGCGGGGCTGGGCATCGCCTTCCATGCCAAGAAGATCGTGGCGGAATCCGCCAAGCACAACATCAGCACCCTGGGGCTGGACGGTATCCTGTACCTGATCGGGGTGCGCGACCGGGATCTATTGAATCCACCCGCCTGAGGGCCACGCTCTAAGCGGCCGAGGGCGAACCGGAACATATTGGACCGCCGTATAAGCTTTCAGCTTGCCAGGGGGGCGGCGGGATTTATCCGTTTGTTGCGCAACTGCGAAATTCCGCAGAAAACAAGGCCCAAACGCATTTACAGTGTTTGGGGTTGTCCGTACACTTTCCGTACAAAAGAAGTGAAGAAATCGGCCGGGCACTGCCGATGAACCGTCTTAGCAGTCGTATTATCGGTCGGTCGAGGGGAGAGAACTCTCATGCGTAAACGAAACCGACCCCGTAAATCCAAGCCCATCGAGCGAGAGGATAAGCTCTACATGGCATCTGTAGTCAAAGCCGCCCCCAAAAAACAAAAAAGACGTGAAACCGCTGAGTCCATGGCAGCCCGCCAGAAGGAGATTGCGGTTTCTGAGTTTTTCGCAAAAAATCGACACCTGCTCGGGTTTGATAATCCGCGCAAGGCGTTGCTGACTACCATCAAGGAGGCGGTCGACAACTCGCTGGATGCCTGTGAGGAAGCGGGCATTCTGCCGAACATTACCGTCATTATCGAAGACCTCCAGCCGAACCGGCCGGCCAACGCCAAGCAGTCCCGCTATCGTGTCAGCGTCATCGACAACGGGCCGGGCATTGTCCGTAAGCAGGTGGAAAACGTCTTCGGGCGGCTGCTGTTCGGCAGCAAGTTCCATCGGCTGAAGATGTCGCGCGGGCAGCAGGGCATCGGGATCTCGGCCGCCGGCATGTACGGGCTGATCACCACCGGCAAGCCGATGGTCATCCACACGCGCCCGAATGCGAAAAAGCCGGCTCATCACATCGAGCTGGCGATGAACACCAAGACCAACCGCGCCGAGGTCACCGTCGACAAGGAGACGGACGAGTTTCCCCCCCGGCGCTTCAAGACCCTTTGCGCCGGGACGCGCGATCCGGGGTTTCTCAACCCGGAGGATTACATCACCGGCACCTGCGTCAGCATCGAACTGGAAGGCCGGTATCAGAAGGGACGCGGCAGCGTGGATGAGTTCCTCGAGCTGACCGCCATTGCCAATCCACATGCCCGGATTACGTTCGTGCCGCCGTCGCGCGTCAGTGCCGAGGAGGAAGAAGATGTTCCGCTGGGCGATGCGCAGAAGGATGCCAAGCCCGCCCAGGAGCTGAATGAGCAGGCTGCCCATGAACCGGCTCCGGGCGCTGAGGCCCCGGCGGGGATCGATCCGACCATCACGACGATCGAAAAAGACGGCGTGATCTTCTTCCCACGCGGTACCGATCAGCTTCCCCCGGAAACCAGGGAGATCCAGCCGCATCCCAAGGGGATCGAGTTCGGCATCCTGCTACAGATGCTCAAGGACTTCGAAGCCCAGAACAAAACCGGCACGCTGTACAACTTCCTCCAGGAACGCTTCAGTCGGGTCAGCTCGACCAAGGCGGCGGAGTTCTGTCGTGGCATCGGGGTGCATACGCGCACCAAGTGCTCGGATATCACACCCCAGCAGGCAGAGAAGCTCTTCAAGCTGTTCGAGGAAGCGCGCCTGCCCAATCCGCCGACCGACTGCCTTGCTCCCATCGGGATTCGCCAGCTCCAGGCGGGTCTGCTCAAGGGCGTGAAAGCGGAGTTTTACGCCGCTGAGACGCGCGAGCCGGCGGTCTATCGCGGTCGCCCGTTCCTGGTCGAAGCCGCCATCGCCTATGGCGGTGAACTGCCCAAGGATCAGCCCGCCCGCGTCATCCGTTTCGCCAACCGCGTGCCGCTGCTGTTCCAGCAGTCGGCCTGCTCCAGTTTCAAGGCCTGCACGGAGACCAGTTGGCGCAACTACAACCTCTCCCAGCCGCGCGGTTCGCTGCCGGTGGGGCCGCTGGTCATCATGATCCACCTGGCCAGCGTCTGGGTGCCGTTCACCAGCGAATCCAAGGAAGCGATCGCCGATTACGACGAAATCCGCAAGGAGATGAAGCTGGCCTTGATGGTCTGTGGCCGTAAGCTGGGCACGTACCTTCGCAAGCGCCAGAAGATGAACCGCGAAGCCGCCCGTCGCGACGTCTTCGAGCGATATATCGGCGAGATCGCCAAGGCCATCAACGCCATCAACGGCACGGATACCAAGGAGCTGTACGACGCGCTGTTGGCTGAGGCCCGCAAGCGCACAGCCATCGCCGATGCCGAACTGGATGAGGAAGGTCGCGTGCTGAAGAAAAAGGATGAGCATGAAGACCTGAAGGCGGATGAAACCGTCGTGCTGGTGGAATCCCGGGCTGCTCATCTGAATGGTAGTGCAAACAAAGAGGACACCGCCGACGCTTCCTCCAACGGCGATATTGTCAAACTCAACGGCCGGGCAAAGAAGACCCGGCGCAAAACCCGACGCGATCGGGATAGTTGATCAACCGGACAAATGAACTGAACCGCAGATGAACCCGGATTTGCGCAGAGGCGCACGTTGTTATCTGAGTCATCTGTGTCCCGTTGTATTCATCTGTGGCAAAAACAATGGCTAAGAAGAAATCCACCACTGCAACCACTGACCGCGTCAATAAGCGCATTCGTGAGCGCGACAAGCAGACGCTTGCCAAGATCGTGAAGCTGGCTGACCAGGTCGCCACCAGCGCCTTCAAGGGTCGCGACATCAACATCGCCATTCCCACGCGTACGCGTTCCAACACCGTCTGGAACAAGAAACGCGGCATCCTTCAGATGGGGGATGCCAAGGCGACGCGTGAGCTGTTCAACTTGAACCAGGCCAAGCAGTTCATGCAGACGATGCTGCACAGCAACAGCATCAAGGAACTGATCGAAGCTGAAAAGACGCTCAGCCTTCGTGGAATGTTCTACAAGGGGCTGCACACCATCCAGGGCACGAAGGACGAAAAGACCTTCACCGCACAGGATGAATCCGACGCCATCCTCGAGGATCTCGAGGTCTCGTTGGGCGCGCTGCGCGAAGAGCTGCACGTCTACGCCAAGAAGCGCGGCACGATGGTGGGCAATATCACGATCATCGACAGCGGTGACGAGATTGACTGCCGCCGCATGGGATCGGGCGGTTACGCCGTGCCGTCGATCACCGAGCCGGACGTCATCCAGTTCAAGAAGTGCGAAGCCGACTTCGTCCTCCACGTCGAAAAGGACACCGTCTGGGGCCGGTTCAACGAAGACCGCTTCTGGGAGAAGCACAACTGCATCCTGACTGAAGGCTCCGGCCAGCCGCCCCGCGGCGTGCGCCGTCTTCTGCGACGGCTGAACGAGGAGCTCGGCCTGCCGATCTACTGCCTGCTCGATTGCGACCCGTGGGGGCACTACATCTACAGCGTGATCAAGCAGGGCTCGATCAGCCTAGCGTTCGAGTCCGAGCGTCTGGCGATCCCCGATGCCAAGTTCATCGGCATCCGCGCCAAGGATTACGAAGAGTGCAAGCTCAGTGACGACGTGCAGATCGCCCTCAGCGACACCGACCGCAAGCGCGCCAACGAGATCCTCAACTATCCCTGGTTCCGTGAGAACAAGGCGTGGAAGAAGGAAATCAACCAGATGCTGAGCAACGGCTTCAAGATGGAAGTCGAATCGCTGATCACCAAGGACATCAGCTACGTCACTGAGGAATACGTCCCGACGCGCTTGAAGAAAAAGGATTGGCTGGATTGATTGCCACCGATGAACACAGATGTACACGGATGAGCGCGATGGGCTGAGGCGCCGTTCCCGTTGCGAGGCCACTGCCTGTTATTTCATCTGCGTCCCCGGGTGCCTCATCTGTGGCAGGGTCCTGGAGCCATGCACATCCAGACGCACATCCTCTCCGGCTGGATGATCGGCAATGCGTTGCCGCTGTCGCCGCGGGAGCGGTTGTTCTGCATGATCGCCACCGCTGCGCAGGATCTGGACGGGCTGGGGATTCTGGTCAGCGAGGAACTCTACTGGGATCTGCACCACAAGCTGGGGCATGGGCTGGTGCCGGGGCTTGTGTTAACCGCGATTTTGACCGCGTTCTCGACCCATCGGTGGCTGGCGGGGGCGATTAACTTTGCGCTGTTCCACCTGCATCTGCTGCTGGACTACTACGGCTCGGGGCCGGGGTGGGGGTTGTACTATTTGTGGCCGTTCAGCGACTGGGAGTGGATGAATCCGAACGCTTGGCCGTTCTTTTCGTGGCAGAACTTGTCGGCTGCGGGGGCGATGATTGCGGCGACGCTCATCATCGCGTATGGCTGCCGCCGCACACCGCTGGAAGCGATCATGCCGGGATTGGATCGGCCGTTGATCGCGCTGCTGCCCAGCCGGCCGGACTCCGCCGATAGCAATGACGTTGTTGCTTCCTAGCACCTCCTGGCTCGCACCCGTCGTGCGAAGGTGAACCGGGAGGATCTAACAAGCTCCTGGTTATCGCCGGCGTAGAACGGACAATCTCCGGCATTGACTGGCGCTGTTACCCGCCTATCGTGTCTGATAGACCAATCTCATGAGCAAAACCTTCTACATCATCGATGGCCACGCCCAGATCTTTCGTGCGTATTTCGCACCTTTCCGCGATCTCACCAGCCCGACCGGCGAGCCGACCAAGGCGACCTTCGTCTTTACCCAGATGCTCATCAACCTGATCCTCCAGCGCCGCCCGGATTACCTGGCGATGGTGATCGATTCGGGGGATGAGCAGGTTTTCCGCAAGGAGATCTACCCGGAATATAAAGCCAACCGCACCACCACGCCCGATGACTTTGCTCCCCAGGAGGCCCGCATCCTCCAGATCGTCCGTGATGCCGGTGTGCCCATTTTCGCGAAGGCCGGCTACGAAGCCGACGACCTGATCGCCACCATGACTGACAAGCTCTGTCAGGCCGGCTTCGACATCGTCCTGGTCAGCAAAGACAAGGATCTGCGCCAGCTCCTGAGTGACTGCGTGCGCATGTATGACGTGCAGTCCGACACTTTCATGGATGTCGCCGCGATGATCGAGAAATGCGGCTATGGTCCGGAGCAGGCGGTCGAGGTACAGACGCTGATGGGGGATACGGTTGATAACATTCCCGGTATTCCCGGCGTGGGGGAGAAGACGGCTGCCAAGCTGATCAACAAGTACGGATCGGTTGACGAAGTGCTCAAGCACGTCGATGAGCTGACGCCGAAGATGCGCGAGAACTTCAAGAAGTATGGCGA
>CAZSJB010000026.1:13444-13996 GCA_964606625.1 uncultured Tepidisphaeraceae bacterium
CTCGACCTGTCGCGCCAGCTCGTGACGCTTAAGCGGGATGTGGAGTTCGATTTTGATCCGGAGCTGTGCGCGTTTCATGGGCTGAATATCGAGAAGGTTCGCCAACATCTGGAGAATCTCGGTTTTACCAGCCTGCAAAAGCGCCTCGAGCAGATCGCTCCGCGGCCGGAAGAGACCCCGTCTCCGGTCACCACCGGTGGCGCAGAAACACAGGGAAACCTGTTTGGCGATATCGAGCTGCTGCTGGATCGTCCCCCAGCCGAGACAAGTGACGACTGCAAATACACATGCGTTACGCCGGATACATTTGATGCCTTTGTCGCCGACCTGAAAAAGCAGAAGCGTTTTGCCTTCGATACCGAGACCGATGCCTTGGGGGCGATGAACTCGAACCTGGTGGGCATCAGCGTGAGCTGGCAGCACAAGACCGGGTATTACATCCCGGTGATGGGGCCAGCGAATGTCGCCGTCCTGCCGCTGGAACGGGTGGTGGCTGTCCTCAAGCCGATTTTCGAAGATGTGTCGGTCAAGAAGGTTGCCCACAACGCCAAG
>CAZSJB010000027.1:0-13911 GCA_964606625.1 uncultured Tepidisphaeraceae bacterium
CAAGATCTACATCATCGACGAAGTCCACATGCTCTCGAAAAGCGCCTTCAACGCGCTGCTTAAGACGCTTGAAGAGCCGCCCGAACATGTGAAGTTCATCCTGGCGACGACTGAGCCCGAAAAAGTCCTGCCGACGATTCAGTCGCGCTGTCAGCGATACGATTTTCGCAATATTCCGACAAAAGAGATTGCCGCCAACCTGCGGACGATCTGCGAGAAGGAGGGGATCTCGGCTGACGACGATGCCCTGTTCCTCGTTGCCAAGGCTGGGGCGGGGTCGATGCGCGATGCGCTGTCGCTGCTGGATCGCCTGTTGAGCATCGGCGAGAAGACCCTCACGGTGGAGCAGATCGAGCAGCTCCTGGGCATGCCCAAAAGCCAGCTCATCGTTGATCTGGCTGGCGCGATCGCGGAAGGAAATGTAGCAGCTGTGCTACAACAGGCCGATGCCCTCATCACCAGCGGGCTATCGCTGGAGACGCTGATCGCCTCGTTGACGGACCATTTCCGCAATCTGCTGATTCTGCGGACGTGCGGGCTGAAAAGCGGACTGGTGGAAGTGCCGGGGATCAATCCGGTTGATCTGGATAAGCAAGCCCAAAACTTCGATCCCGTGGCGCTGGTGCAGGATATCACCATCCTGGACGAGTTAAGGCGGCTGGTCCGCACCAGTCAGGCAGGGCGGGCACTGTTCGACGCCACACTGGTGCGACTGGCGTTGACGGATCAGTTCAGTAGCGTCGATCAGTTACTGGCCCAGGTGAGCGGAAACGGCAGCCCCGGCGGGGCGACAGTTCAAAAAAAAAAGTTGGTGAGCGATGAGGCGCCTTCTGCAGTAGCAGCGCCCGTTTCGCCGCCTCCGCCAGTACCTGCTCCTTCTCCTGTTTCATCCCCGCCAGCCGCAACGCCGGCAGCGATTCCACCTCCGGTGTCGCTGGATATCGATCTGGGTGATGACGATGATCTGCCGGCTCCGGGGAAGGTGTGGGAGGATGATGGCGCATCACTTGCGGAACTGGTCAAGCAGCAGTCGACTGCCACCTTTGAGGCCAGCACCGATGCCGCTCCCCAGCCGGCGACCGATCCTGCACCTGCCACGCCTCCTTCAGGCAATCTTGCTCCCGTCGGCACGGACGATCTGCACCGTATCTGGCCGCTGCTGGTTTCCAGCCTGAAAGAGCAGGGGATGGGCACGAGCATGGCGCTGTCGCTGGCGCGCCTGGATCGCATCGAGGACAACACCGCCTACATCCGTTTCAATGCGACCGGCGAAACCTTCGCCCGGATGTGGAGCACCAATGGCAAGCGCGACCAGATTCGCGAACTGCTGACACAGATTCGCGGCGTGCCGACGGCTGTGCAGTTTGAGGTCGATGAAGAAGAGCAACCCGCACCCGCCCAGCCGCCGATGGCTGCGCGGGAGGCCCCCCCGGCTGCCGCTCCGCGTGCGTCACGGCCCGCCCCAGACCCCCAACCTCAGGCTGTTCAGGATCCCCGCACTACCGTCCCGCTCACTCCTGAGCTGATGGCCGAGCTGCGTCAGGAGCCATTGCTGGCTGCCGTGCTCGACCAACTCAGCGGGCAAGTGATCAAGGTGGTGGAAATCTGACGCCTCCCTCCGTGTCCGGGCCGGCTGACGGATTGATAAAATGCAAAACACGCTCTACAACCGGAGACCCTGATGTTTGATGCTTTGAAAAATCTCGGAAACCTCGGAAATCTCGGCGATCTGATGAAAGGCGCCCGGGAAATGCAGGAGAAAATGAAGCAGCTTCAGGACGAGCTGGCGCGCAAGACGGTGACCGCTGATGCCGGCGCGGGGATGGTGCAGGCGACCGTGAACGGGCGCCTGGAACTCGTGAAGCTGCGCATTGATAAGGAAAAGATCGATCTCAACGATACCGAACTGCTGGAGGACGTCATCGTAGCCGCCGTTTCGGCTGCTCAACGCAAAGCGGCTGACATGATGCAGCAGGAAATGCAGAAAATGGCTGGCGATATGGGGCTGCCGCCGGGATTGTTGGGGCAGTAATCCGAAGCATCAGGCGGCAGAAACGGAGCAATGTATGTTTGGTAACCGGATCGGATGGGGTATCAGCGCAGCCATGGTGGTGGCGTTCTGCGGCGTGCTGTGGATTTTCGTCCAGGTGGGACGTCTCACACCACCCACCGCCTTCGCCCGCGATCCGGTCCTCAATCAGCCCATCGAATTGCCGGTTTCTCCCGCGACGGTCTTCTTGGCAGATCAGCCGGGCAGTGCCGGTTCTATCTATCGCCGGGTGATTGACGAATACCATGCCAATACCGACCGCTATGAACGGATTGCCCGGGAGTCCAAGCCCAATCTCCACGAGCATCTTCCCGCTGTCGAAGCCCTGATCGAAGCGGCGCCCCTGCGAAATATGGATCTGTTTGAGCGTTCCCCCGAGAAGGCGCTGGCGTATACCACGCGTGACACGGCAGACCTTCAGGCGCTCGTGAAAGTGGGTGAACTGGCCAACCGGCTGGCCCTGTTTCATGCGGTCAACGGTAACAAGGAGCGAGCCCGCGAGCTGTTCCAGGCGGTTTTCGCGTTGGGAACCAAGCTCTTTCAGGAGCGGGTCTCCTACGCGGAGATGGCGGCGGGCATGGGTTTGATGGCTGCGTCGGCGGAAGGCCTGCGCAAGCACGTCGCTGACGAGGCGGAAAAGCAGCGCCTGGCGGAGTTTCTCGACGGCTATCGCCGGTACAGCCCTGCACTCCAGGAGGTCCAGAAGAAGATCAATACCATCGATTCTACAGTCAGCTATCGCCATGCGGGCGATGTGTTCTACATCATCCAGACCCCGGGGATTGACCGGATGTGGCGGGCGGAGGCGTTGATGAAAGCGGGACGGTACCGTTTTGATGCCGGCCGCGTCGCCGACCAGCGGGGCGCTCTGCGCATCATTCAGCCATTCCTGGAGGATCCTGACCCGGTCTTGCGTCATGCGGCTACCCAGGCCACCAATCTCACCTTGGCTGATTACCGACGCCTTGGCGGCTAGGCCTTCTCATCCACGATTCTTTCCAGGTTGCCAGAGCCGGGCGGAAATGTCCCCGGATCAGTCCGCAATCGTTCCCTGTCGGCCGCTGGCGCGATCCGTTTCCTCTTGACCTTGGTAATAACGAAGGTAGCGTAGTCGCTTTCAAGAGGCGGCAAGCAAGGACGTGATCAGTAACGCAGGCACCGTTTCCAGGCACGCGAGATCTCCCACGCGCAAGCAGCCATCGCCCCCGCCAGGGCCGAGCAACGCTCATCTCCTGCGCTGGATGTTCGGGTTTCTGCGTCCGGTCAAGCTGCTGGCGCTGATCGCCTGTCTGGTTCTGGTCGCCTTCGTGGGCATTGAAGTGCTCACGACCCGCCAGATTGGTCAAGCCGTCACCACCATTGCCCATCTCGATGAAACCGCCCAGGGAGTCTCTCCCAGTGACGGATTCTGGGCATGGATCGTCAGCAGCCAGCCGGTTGCAACCAACCTGCGCGGGGTGATTCTTCCATTTGTCGGGCTGATCATCATCCTGGGAGTGCTGCGATATCTCCGCGAAACCTCTCAGATGCGACTCAGCATGACGATGGTCTACCAGCTCCGCGAAGCCATCTACGACAAGCTCCAGCATGTCGGGTTCATGTTCCATGACAGGATCTCAACCGGTCAGCTTATTAACCGTGCCCTGACAGATTTGCAGCATGTGCGCCAGTTTCTCCAGACAGCGGTGCTGACCACTCTGGAGATCGTGCTTACCGTCGGCGGCTACATCATCCTGCTGACGACCCGGCATCCCTGGGTGGCGCTGCTGGCGCTGGCGCCCGTGCCGATCTGGGCCTACTACATCCTGCGCTTCGGTAAGAAGGTTCAGCCCGTCACCCGAGCGGTCATGGAGGCGGAAGACCGCAACGTCAGCATCATCACCGAAAACATAGCCGGCGTTCACGTCGTCAAGGCCTTCGCCACCGAAGAACACGAGATCCGCAAGTACAATCGCAACTGTGATCTTTACATCGGCCGCGTGCTTCGCCGCATCCGCCTGTTTGCCAACTTCACGCCGATCATCCGTGCCATTGCCACCGCTTCTCACTTGACGCTGTTTCTGGCAGCCGGGATCCTGATTATCCGCAACCAGCTCGAAGTGGGTGATTTCCTCATCCTGGGCGCGGCGATGGGATCCATTCTGACCAAGCTCCAGCAGGTGTCGGTGATCAACGAGCAGTACCAGTCAGCCATTGTCTCAGCCCGCCGGCTTTACGAGGTGCTCCAGGCGCCGCAGACGGTGCCTGAACGTCCTGACGCGGTCGTCCTGCCTCCGGATGGGGGCGGGAGCGTGCGTTTTGAGAATGTCACCTTCGGCTACGATCCGGATAAACCGGTGCTGCACAATATCAGCTTTGAAGTGGCGCCAGGATCGACCGTCGCGATCGTCGGCCCCACCGGGGCGGGCAAGAGCACGCTGGTCAGCCTGCTTGGACGGTTTTATGATCCCCAGGAGGGGCGCATCCTGATCGATGGCATCGATCTGCGCGATCTGCGGCTGGACAATCTTCGGCCGCAGGTGGCGTATGTGTTCCAGGAGACGTACCTGTTCAGCGACACTGTTGCCAACAACATCTCCTACGGCCGGCCGCATATTCGCGGGGGTGAGGTGGAAGCCGCCGCGCGTCTTGCCCAGGCACATGATTTCATTATGGAATTGCCCCAGGGGTATGAGACGATGCTCGGTGAGCGCGGAGCCAGTCTCAGTGGCGGCCAGCGCCAGCGGCTGGCCATCGCCCGGGCGATCCTCCAGAATCCCCGCATTCTCGTGCTGGACGACGCCACAGCCGCGGTCGATCCCGAGACTGACGACCTGATCCGCCGGGGCATGCGCTTCGTCATGAAGGGGCGGACCACGTTCATCATCGCCCATCGCATCAGCAGCGTGAAAAACGCGGATCTGGTGATTGTGCTGGAGAATGGACGCATCACCGAGATGGGCAAGCACGATGAGTTGATGGCCCGGAAAGGCCATTATGCCCGGATGGCGGCTGTGCAGTTGCACGGCGTACCTTCAGCGGAAGAGCTGCCCTCCCACATGGATCGCATGAGCCAGCCCCACGCCGTTCTCCTGAAACCTTCCGAAGAGGAATCGCTGACAACGGAAGGAGAGGTGTGATTCGATGGCTCGCCGTCTGCTTCCATTGCTGCGTCCGCGGCCACCGGCCCGTCCGAAGAACGTCGCTGCGCTTTCCGGCGCGGATGGAGGCGATGAGGATGTCCGCTATCGGCCGATTTCTCTGGCGATGATCCGCCGGGTACTGTCTCGCCTGCGCCCTTATAAATGGTATTACGTGGCGGGGGTGACGATCGGATGCATTCACGTGGTGCTCGAGATGCTCGGCCCCGTGTTCATGCGGAACATCATCAACTTTGTGACGGCATTCAGCAGCCAGGAATGGGGCACCCAGGCGGTGAACACCTGGCTGATCGATATCGCCAAGTCGATGGCGGCCTGGGCGGGGTATGACCAGCCGCAGAGCCTTGCTTCGGCGGCGATCGCAGTGGTTGTGGCGATCATCCTCATCTGGGCAGTGGCGTCGGCGCTGTCGCTGATCCTCCAGCGTTTCACGATCCTGATCATGACGTGGGCGGGCGAGCATGTGCAGTTCGACACGCGCAAGGAGGTGTTTGCGCATTTGCAGCGCCTGTCGATGAGCTACTACGACCGCACGAAGCTGGGACGGATCATTTCCCGCTGTACCAGCGACATTCGCAGCCTGCGCGAGGTGAACGTGTGGGCGGTGTTTCACGTCGTGGCGTGGTCATTGCAGATCACGTTTGCCGTCGGAATGCTGCTCTGGACCGACTGGCGCATTTTCCTGGCTGTCGCGTGGCTGGGGCCGACCATTTACGTTCTCAACGAATACTTCCGTCGTCGCATGGGCCGGGCATGGCAGACGGTGCGGGAGGGATTCACGCGCGTCAGCACCAATCTTGCCGAGAACATTACCGGGGTGCGGGTGGTGACGGCGTTCAACCGTCAAGGGTTGAACCTGGGGGTGTTCAACGTTCTTCAGGTGGAAAACACCGCCAACAACATGTCGGCTGCCCGACTCAACGGGATCTACCAGCCATTGCTGCTGTGGTCGAGTTTCGCCGGAAAAATCATCATTCTCACCTACGGTGGATACTTGGTGATCTCCGGGCAGATGCCCAAGGGGGTGGGGGCGGTGGTGCAGGCATTCATGTACTGGGACTGGTTCATGAACCCGATCATCGCCTTTGGCAACTTCAACAATCAGCTCATGCAGGCGATGGCTGGCGCTGAGCGCGTGTTCGCCCTGCTGGACACGCAGCCTGATGTCGCGGATCGCCCTGATGCCCGTCCGCTGCCGCCGATTAAAGGGCATGTGAAGTTCGAGCATGTGACTTTTGGCTACAACCCCGAGCGACCGGTTTTGCATGATGTGAACTTCGAAGCGCTGCCCGGGCAGACCATTGCCCTGGTAGGGCATACCGGCTCGGGCAAGAGCAGCATCATCTCGCTGATCGCGCGGTTCTATCAGCCGCAGCAGGGACGCATCCTGGTGGATGGCTATGACATCGCCACCGTGACCGGGGAATCCCTGCATCGCCAGATGGGGCTGGTGCTCCAGGTGAACTATCTGTTCACCGGAACCGTCATGGACAACATCCGTTACGGCCGCACCGAGGCGAGTGAGCAGGAAGTGATCAAAGCCGCCAAGGAACTGGGAACCTATGACGCCATCATGGCGCTGCCCAATGGATTCCAGACCGAGGTGGGCGAGCGTGGCGCCAGCATGAGCCTCGGCCAGCGTCAGTTGATCTGTTTCACCCGCGCCTACCTGGCTGATCCGCGCATCTTCATGCTGGACGAGGCGACCAGTTCGGTGGATACGGGCACCGAGATGCTCATCCAGACCAGCCTCGAGCGACTGCTCCAGAACCGCACCACGTTCATCGTGGCTCATCGCCTCAGCACGATCAAGCGTGCCGACCAGATCCTGGTGATCGATCATGGCCGGATCGTGGAGCGTGGCACACACGAAGAACTGCTGGCTATGCGCGGCACCTATGCCGCCTTGTATGAGCAGTTTGTCCGCCAGACAAGCTGAATTATTCACGGCCTGTCGGCCGGCGCCGTCGTTTCAGATTGAACCATCAGCGGCAGCGCCGGCGGCGCAGCAGGGCCATAGCCGGCAGAGCAACCAGGCCCAGCATGGACGGCTCGGGAACGACCAGAGTGATCAGGCGACTGGAGATCGATGCAGGGTCGGAAAAGTCACCCAGCGTCACAGCTACCACGAGATGGCCATCGTCGGAGAGCAGGTCCGAGTAGTAGCTGACATTGCTGGGGAACTGGACGGCGATGACGGATTCCTCCACGTCGTCGATCATCGCTTTGCCCGGGACCAAATCCCCATGCTCGTTGAACGTGAGTCCCGAGATGATCTCGAAGGGGGCGTCGCCCGGCCGCCAGCCGTAAAGGCTTCCGCCACTATTGATGAACAGCACCATATCCGCGCCGTCACTGATCATGGGACGGTCGATAAAGCCCAGTCCCAATCCCGCCAGATCCGTGGCGCTGAGTTCATGGCGCGCCTGGCCATCCCAATAGATGAGGGTTTGATCGCCATTGCTCGCATTGACAGTGACAACCGCTCGTCCATTGGGGGAGAGCATTCCCTCCACGTTTATGATGTCCTGGCTGGTGGTGAAAAGCTCGTGATAGGTAGGTTGGTCGTAGTTTCCGGAGCGCAGGTAAACCCCGTTGAGATTGAGGCCACCCTCTCCCGCAGCCGTGAAAAGGATGCGATCATCGGTTGCGCCCAGCAGTTGGACGGGATTGACCGGATTGCCGTTGATCAGTTCCGTGCCCACCCAGGCGGGCGCGGCATTCTCAAAGGTGTCGGGACTATGGATGGTTTTGGGTGACGAACTGTTTATGAAAATGACATTGCCCCCCGGGGTGATCGAATGGTGCTGGATGGGGCCAATCGCCTGCGGCTGAAATTCCTGAACCACCGGCACGGTCAGGACCGATTCGCCGGAGACTTCGGTGGTATAAATGTAGGGGTTGCCTTCGAAACGTTCGTCGACAGTCACCAGGACCTGGCCGGCAGCATTGATGCTGCTGTAAATCCCCTCGCTGTCTTCGCCAAAAAGTGTATACATGCTGTTGGCTTGGTAGCGATAGACGGATGTCCCATCCGTAAAGGTGATCTGTGGGTTGGCGGGTGAGCCGGTCAGTGCCAGGCGATCCCAGGTATGGGCATCGCTGAAGTAGATGTCGCCATTGTCATAGGTGTTCAGCCCTTCTTTGGCGATGATGGTTGCTTCAGGGGATGCCGCATCCGCGGGTTGATAGATCAGCATGGGCTGAAAGTTGTTATCGGTTGCAATGGCTGCGATCTGGCCGCCATTGCCAATGGTGTATTCGTGGAATTGGAACAGGGGGGCATCCGGTGTCAGGCTGACCGCGGTGCGGAAGGAAAATCCGGCTGTGTGGGCAGCAGGAATGACAATCGAACCAATTCCAGCCAACACCATTCGCACGTTCATATCGACTCCCAATCGTTTCCGAGCTGCTCTCAGGCTTGCAGCCACTACGCCGGCAGCACCCTGCACGTGTTTCTGTGGCAACTTGCTCAGTTTTTATCACCGCAAGGGCATTGCGCAAAATTTGCGCGATTTCACATCCCTGCTGGCCACTCTTTCATCGGATGATTTGCCCGCATAATCAGATTTTTTTGACATTTTCCCCAATTTTTCCCAGTTACCGGGCCTGATTGAACATTTCGCCGCCCAAGCTCCGCTTTCAATGGCCCGATAGCTCAGATAGCCCAAGTTAACCAAGTTGACACCGTGCTTCGCGCGGGCAGTGAAAGGATCCAGCCTATGACCACCAACCGTTGGTTAGCCGCAGTCGTGGTGCTCCAATCGATCATGCTCCTCACTCTCTGGGTGGGTGGACCGACCCTCCCTCAAGCCGTCGCCCAGGTGCCTGATGCTGGGGCGCAACGCCTCACCATCATTCATGAGCTTCGCGGCGCTAATGAGCGCCTGGACAAGATCATTGCCATTTTGGACGGCGGGAACCTTCAGGTCCGTGTCGCAACACCCGATGACCAGAATGACGCCAGATGAGTTTCATCTGCGTCTCACAACTCCGCCAGAAAGGGCAGATGGGGATCGATTGCCTCAAGAACCCCTGCTGCGGAGAACAAGTAATGACACGGAACCTGACTCAGTATCCTGCTTATCTGACCTGGCGCGGCGGATTCACCCTCGTGGAGATTCTCACCGTTGTGGTCATCCTGGGGATCGCTTCAGCGCTGATTATTCCTCAGCTTGGCGATCGAGGTGACCTGCGCGCTGCGGCAGGGGCGCGCGTCGTGATGGCGGATCTGCTCTACGCCCAGAACCGCGCTATTGCCACCCAGAAAACCCACTGGGTGAAGTTTGATGTCGATGAGCAAAGTTATGGCCTGTACGACGACCTGGGGCTGACGACGCGCCTGACGCATCCCGTCCAGAAAGTCAGCTATCTCACGCGATTCAACGGTCGCGGCGAACTGGCCATCCCCGATGTAACGCTCATGGAAGTCGATTTTTCCGGTCAGGTGGTGATCGGGTTCGACGCGCTCGGCCAGCCGCTGGTGCTGGTTGATGGCAATCCCGTCGAACTCAGTGCCGATGGCAAGATCGAACTACAGAGCGGTCAGGCCCGGATGCGGCTGATCGTTGCGCCGTTTACCGGGGAGATCAACGTGGTGGCAGTGCAATGATTCGACTCACGCGATCAAAAGTTCAGCCAATCGGCCTCGACATCGGCTCGGATAGCATCCGAATGCTGCAACTCGAGCAGGTGGGCGATTCACTGTCGGTTGTCGCTGCCCTGCGGCGCACGCGAAACGGTGGTGCGGTTTGCGAAAGTGGCAAGCCTGACAACCTGCAGGACACGCTGCGGGACATGATCCGGCAGGGTGGATTCCACGGCCGGCAGGTCGTGGCGTCACTGCCGCGTGAGATTCTGCATCTGAAGAATCTGCGATTGCCGCTGATGCCCGCATCGGAACTGGCTGGGGCAGTCGCCTTTGAAGCCGAAACCATCTTTCCGTTCGATCTCTCGGAAGCGCGACTGCATTTCATTCCGGCTGGCGAAGTGCGCCAGGGAAACGAAACCAAGCAGGAAGTCATCCTCCTGGCAGCTCTCAATGCCGATATTGACGCGACTCTCGAGCAATTGCACCAGGCGGGGCTGATTGTCGAATCGTTCGACATCCAGCCAACTGCGCTGTACCGCACGGTGGACCGCTTCGTGCGCCGCCGTGAAGACGAGCAGATCGTTCATGTTCTGGTGGATGTGGGATTCCAGTGCAGCCAGGTCGTTATCGGCCGCGGCCGCGAAATCAATCTCATCAAGATGATCGATATTGGCGGTCGTCATCTGCACGAGGCGGTCAGCCGCAAGCTGGGGATCAGCTTTGACGAAGCCCGCGCCCTGCGCCGGCGCCTGGAACATGCCGACAACAACGACGACAAGTCGAAGGACTCCGTGCGGCAGGCGGTTTACGACGCCATGCGTACGGTTTCCGAGGAGCTTTCCCGGGAGATCGCACTATGCCTGCGATATTACTCCGTGACATTCCGCGGCCATCGGCCCAGCCGCGTGCGCGTGGTCGGTGGTGAAGCCTGCGATCCGCAGCTTATCCGGCAACTGGCTGGCGGGATGCCGATTCCCGTCGAATCCGGTCGTCCGTTGGCAAACGTCGACACCAGCCGCATGACCAGCACCGATCGCCGATCAGGCATGTGCGAATGGACCACCGCCTTCGGTTTGGCGCTTAAGTTTTGCCCTGGTGGATTCGGACCCCGCCCGGGCACAGCCGATTCGGCTGCGCGACGCGAGGCATCGGCTGCCGAGATCATTGATATCGATCGCGCTATGCACGCGTCGCAGACGTCAATGGCAGGGGAGGTTGTTCATGCGTGAACTGGAGTTTCTGCCAGACTGGTATCCCCGCCTGCGCAAGCGCAAACGGCAGATCGCCTTGCAGGGATGGATCTCGCTGCTGATCGTGGGCGCATTGGCGCTGTGGTTGTCCCTGATCAACCGCAACACGCTCGCTGCCCAGCAGCACCTGGCCAAGCTGAATAGCGATCTGTCCCGTGCCCAGCTTGACCTGGAGAAGCTCCAGTCCCTGGAGCGCATGCAGGAACAATTGCGCATCCAGGATGAAGTGATGGCCCAGATCGGCCTGCATGTTGAAATGACACGCCTGATCAACGCCCTGGAAGAGGCAATGTCACAGGACATGTCGCTGCTGGACCTGAACATGGAGGTCAAGGAGCAGGAAAAGCGCCTGACCTCGTTGGCGCAGATGGTCCACACAACCACCAAGCCGGAAACCCTCCTGGATCGTCGCTTGCAGGTTCGCCTGCGCGGTGTCGCAGCGACCGACGTGGAGGTCGCCAACTTCCTGTTCAACTTGACCAATAATCCGCTGTTCGAGACGGTTACGCTCAACTACGCCCGTGAGCGGCGGGAACGCAACCACCTGATGCGCGAGTTCGAGGTGTCGTTTGCGATCAATCTCAACCAGAAAGAAGGATAGTTCGCCATGGCATCGCTGAAGACCGAAACCGAATGGTGCCGGCGCGTGCAGGGGATGCTCACGGCAGGGCTGGTGCTCTGTCTGGTTGCGTTCTATCTGTTTGGTTGGCGCCCGCTGAGCGCGCGGCAGCACGAGCTGCATGCGGAGATCGCTTCGAAGGAGTCCCAGCTCGCAACCTTCCAGGCCGATGCCAGCCGCCTGCCGCAGGTGGCCATGGAAGTGGAGCGGCTGCGCCTCCGGCTGGAGCGGGTCGACAAGCGCCTGCCCCGGCAACAGGAACTCACCCAGTTCATCAAGGATTTGACGCATCTGTCGCAGCAGTCAAGCCTGCGTCGGTTGACGACCGAACCTGCATCGCCCAAGCGCTTTGAGCGGTTCGGTGAACATCCGATTGCCCTGACGTTCCAGGGCCGGTTTCCGGATGTTTTCGCTTTCCTGCAACAGACCGAGGAAATGGAACGCCTCACCCGTGTTCGAAACGTGCATATCCGGTCAATCGACGCCGAGCAGGGAATGGTCGACGTCAAGGTCTTGCTGAGCATCTATTTCTCGGAGGGATGAGCATGGAACTGCTGAACAGGCTGCGCCGGGACGCGCGAAACAATCCGGGAAAAACAGCAGTTCTGTGCCTGCTGGCGCTGATAATGGCGGGAATGTGGCTGCGCCTGCTGGGGGGAGGCGACCCCACGCCGCGTCCGGCAGTCGCCAGTGCCGCCCTTTCGCAGAACGTGGTCGCGCCCGTGGCTGTCCCCACCGTGATGGCTCAGCCGTACCTGGAGCGTCTACAGGAATGGACGTCCCAGCCGATCAAGCCTTTGCGTCGCAATCTGTTTGCGGTCGACCTGACACATTATCGCCACGAGTCCGGAGCCACCCCCCGCAACGAACAGGAACCAGGATTTTGGGAAGCGCTGGCAAAGTCGCGTGCTCAGCGAACCGATCAAAAGAGAGCACGGCAGATTCTCATAGAGAATCTCCAGCGTCAGGCCGCCCAGATCCAGCTTCACAGCACGATGATGGGCGCTACGCCGCGCGCCATGGTCAATGGGAAGCTGGTGGAGGTTGGGAACGTCGTCTCAGTCGGGTCCGGGCGTGACCGGATCGACTTCCGCGTCGTCCGTATTGAGGCGCGGCAGATGATCGTCGAGCGCGAAGGCATCCTGCTCGCGATCGAAATGAAGTAACGACGATGCCTGTGAACCTGGAAATTCTCGATTGCCCCGCCTCGGAACGGTCCCATCCCGTCCCGGGACCGGAACCGGCGATCGGCTAGTGGAGTAAAATATGCGTAAGTGGACCAAGACCGCCGGTCTTCTTTTTTTGGCTGCATCATCCGTTTATGTCGATCAGGCAGCGCTGGGTGACTCGCGAAGAGAGGCAAGCTCTCCCAAGCCTGATGCGCCCCAGGGCGTCACCGTTCTCGAGGACATCAACGATCCATTCGCCGAGCCTACAGAAATCGCGGCGCAGACCGGAAACAGCGTTACTGAATCCGACGTTACCGTCAGCGACATGGGCACCGTTGAAATCCACGTCAACGATGCCAGCCTCGTGGAGGTCCTGCGCATGCTGTCCATGCAGACGCAGCGCAACATCCTTCCCTCCAAGAGCGTGCGCGGCACCGTGACCGCCAATCTTTATGACGTCACCGTTCATGAAGCGCTGGATGCCATCCTCCATGCCAACGGGTATGCCTATCGCGAACGCGGAAACTTCATTTACGTCTACACCGCCCAGGAACTGGCAGAGATTGAAAAGGCGGAGCGCCGCCGGGAAACGCGCGTCTTCCGCCTGTATTACACCCCGGCAGCCAATGCCGTGAACATGATCAAACCGGTGCTCAGCAGCAATGCCGAGGTGGCGGTCACCACGCCCGCGGTCAGCGGAATCAAGGATGGGGGTGAACTGGGCGGCAACTCACACGCCACCGAAGACATCATTGTTGTTACCGACTATCCCGAGAACCTGGAAAAGGTGGCTGAGGTCCTCAAGTCGATCGACGAGCGCCCGCAGCAGGTGCTGATCGAAGCCACCATCCTCCGGGCCACGCTGAACGACGAAAACGCCCTGGGTGTCGACTTCACGATCCTGGGCGGCGTCGATTTCTCCACGCTGAACTCCAACAACGGCCTGATCACCGGCGCCAATTTGGCTGACGGAGCCGAACCCACCGCGGGTTCCGGTGGAACAGGCAACAATTTTACCCAGCCCATCAACGGTGGCCTGCGCGTCGGTGTCGTGACCAGCGACGTCGCCGTGTTCGTTTCGGCGCTGGAATC
>CAZSJB010000028.1:0-7237 GCA_964606625.1 uncultured Tepidisphaeraceae bacterium
CGGCACGTACGATGACGTCAATCGCCTGTGTACAGAGATTGCCGACAAGTACGGCTGGGCGATTGTGAATGTGAATCTGCGTCCGTATTACACCGAAGGCGCCAAGACCTATGGGTTTGAGATCGCCGAGCAGCTCGGTTGGGCGCTGCCGCAGCATACGGTCGTTCCCACAGCCGGCGGGACGATCCTGCCCAAGATCTACAAGGGGTATCAGGAACTGATCAAGCTCGGCCTGGTCGAAGGCACCCCGGCGAAGATCTATTCCGCGCAGGCTGCCGGCTGCAATCCGGTCGTCGCCGCCATCCAGAAGGGCAGCGACATCATCGAACCGCAAAAGCCCAGGACGATCGCCAAGAGCATCGCCATCGGCAATCCAGCCGACGGCTACTACGCCGCCCAGGTGGTTCGTGAGTCCGGCGGCTGGGGCGAAAGCGCCACGGATCAGGAGATCGTCGATGCCATCCGCCTGCTCGGTCGCACCGAGGGCATCTGGACCGAGCCGGCTGGCGGCACGACACTGGCGGTCGCGATCAAGCTGATCCAGTCCGGCCGGATTCCCAAGGATGAATCCATCGTCGTCAGCATCACCGGCAATGGCCTGAAGACGCAGGAAGCCGTCCAGAATGAACTGCCCTATCCGCAGGTCATCGACGCCAAGCTCAGCGACTTCGACAATCTGCTGGCAAGCAGCAAGGCCAAGGAACCTGCATTCGCAACTGCATGACGTGGCCAAACTTCTGTGGTGGCGCGGACGTCTTGCCCGCGTTAGCTCTCTGAAATCGCAGGCGAGACGCCCGCGCCACGTTTTAATCACGTGACTTCACTGTGTCTTGGACGGTGAAACCTGGCGAGTAATTCCGTAAACTGTTATCTGAAGGAGACAAAACCCATGGCTGTTAAAGTCCGAATTCCCTCCCCGCTTCGTAACTTCACCCAAGGCGCCGATGTCATCGAAGCCAGCGGCGCAACCGTGGGCGAGGTGCTCAACGACCTCAAGAACAAGGCCGCCGGCATTGAAACGCGACTGTTCAAGAGCGACGGGGAGCTCAACCGCTTTGTGAACATCTACGTCAACGACGAAGACATTCGCTTCCTCCAGAAGCTCGACACGCCCATCAAGGATGGCGATGAACTGAGCATCGTCCCGGCGATCGCCGGCGGAAGGTAGGCCCCTATGTCCACCCCCTATTCGCGACGTTGCTGGCTGACGTTTCCGACGCGCTCGCAGGTCGAGCAGCCGATCATCTGGCAGATGTCACGCCAGTTCCCGGACGTGAAGTTCGACATCCGCCAGGCGTCGGTCCAGAACGAGATTGGCATCATGGCGGTCCTGTTCGAAGGCGAAGAGCAGGAAGTCCTGGACGCGCTGGCGTTTCTGCGCGATCGCGGCGTCACCGTCGAGCCGATCGAAAAAAGTGTCGTGGAAGGATAAACCGCCAGCCAGGCGGCGATTCCTCTGACAGCATCCAGAGTAAGAAGGCACGAAAGCACGCAAAGGATTTTTCCTTTTGTGTTTTCGTGCCTTCTTGTACATCAGTAGTCTCCAAGGAGGCGCATCCCTGCGCGACATGTTCACTTGTGGTGAACATGGGATCTTATGACCACCCTTGCCCTTCCACACCGCCAAGCGCCAATCGCACCTCCCGATGCGCCCTCTCACGACCGATGGGCGCTGGCGATCCTCCTCATAGCGTGCGCAGCCGGTGCGACGCTGGCGGTATTGTCCGACGGCGGGTACATGGATGATGACGTCACCCATTACCTGATAGCGCGCACCGCCTGGCAACGGCCAGCGCTGTTTTTGGATGAATGGGGCCGACCCGGATTCACCTTTCCGTATGCGCTGGTGGCGTGGATCGGCTCAGCCGAAACGGGATTCACTCTCGCTCGGCTGATGAGCGTGATGCTGCTGGGTGTCTCGGCGTGGCTGACGTATCGCACCGCCCAGGGACTTGGCCTGAAGCACGCCTGGGCTGCGGGACCGCTTCTGCTGGCCATGCCGCTGGTTTATTACACCAGCTACACAACGACGACCGAGACGATTGCAGCCTTCTACGCCATCGCAGGTACGCTGCTGCTTCTGCGGGGGCGGCGCTGGGCGGGGGCAGCCGTGATGGCGATGCTGCCACTGACCCGCCATGAACTGATCGTATTCCTGCTGCCCGTGGGGCTGTACTTCCTGTGGCGCCGCGATCTGATCGCAGCCACCCTGCTGGCATGGGCGGAAGTCACCTGGAACTTGCTCATCTGGACAACGAACCTCTACCCGCCTTCCGGCAAGTTGCCGATCCAGCGGTTCTTCAGCACCGCCGATGCCGGCGCCCTGGGGTATGGGTATCCGTGGCATTACCTGCTGCGATGGATTGATATGAGCGGCCTGGTGATTGTCGCGCTGGCGATTGCTGGAGCGGTTGCGCTGTGGCAAATGCAGATCCGGAAACCACGGGGATACGAAAACACGGGGCACAGCAAGACCGGCACGTCATTGTTACGGAGGCAAACGCGTCGGGATCACGTGACGCTGCTGGTAGTGGGAGGAGCCTTGGGGATGGTGGTGCTACAAACGTGGCTGTACATGGTGAATACACACCTGAGCGGCGGCTATGCGCGGTTCCTGATCCCGGCTGGACCGTGGATGGCCATTTGTGCAGCCGCCGGACTGTCCGCCGCAGCCCCCCTATGGCACAAAGGCCGGATAACCCGCCGAGCCAAAATGCCTTTGATCCTGCTGGCGATGACGGCCTTCATCGCCCTTCTGCCGGGAACGGTTCCGCTCGTTAACGGAGCAATCCTTATGGGGCTGTCAGGAATGACGCTGCTCACGCTGCTGCGTCCCAGTGGCTGGGCGATCCGGATCACCTGCGGTTTGGCGGCAATCGTCATCGCCTGCGAGTGGCAGGGGCTGGCTGGACCGCATCGGCTGACCGATGATCAGCGCCTGCTTCGCCAGACCCTGGCGGATCTGCAATCACGCTATCCCAGCCATTACATCACCGGCTCATCGCCGTGGATCCAGTATTTCCTGGACCAGCCGGTCAATCTGCCCAGATGGCACGACCCTCTGCCGTGGGATCCGCAACACCATCCCCTTCAGACGTTGTACGTCTACGATCAGACGCATGGCAAACAGTGGGTCCTGGATGCAATGGCGCCGCTGCCGCACCGGCTGATCGGCCAGCGATCGCACCTCGGGACGCATCCGCCTTATCTGCGCATCTACGAGCGGCTGGAGTGAGCAAGCATTCCAGCGCGGTGTACAGGCTCACGTCTTGGCGTAACCGTTGGGATGCTTGCTGAACCAATTCCAGGCGGTGGCGATGATCGATTCAGGATCCTTGTACTTCGCCTCCCAGTTCAGCAGTTCTCGGGCCCGCGAAGGATCCGCATACAATGCAATCGCATCACCGGCTCGCCGCGGCCCGAATGTCACGGGTGCTTTTTTGCCCGTCACCTTCTCGGCAGCAGCGATAATCTGCTTCACGCTGAACCCGTTGCCTGTCCCCAGATTGCAGAATATCTCGCGATGCTCATCCAGCTTCAGCATTGCCTTCAAATGTGCATCCGCCAGATCCTCCACGTGGATGTAGTCACGCACGTTGGTGCCGTCGGGCGTGGGATAATCCGTGCCAAAGATCGTGATTCCCGGTCGTTTGCCCAGAATGGCCTGCAGCACCACGGGAATCAGGTGCGTTTCGGGATCATGATCCTCGCCCAGGGTGCCGTCGGTGGCACAGCCGCTGGCGTTGAAATAGCGCAGGGAGGCAAACTTGAAGTTCTGATTGGCCTGAGCGTAATCCCGCAGGATCTGCTCGACCATCAGCTTCGAACGGCCATAGGGTGAAACGGGGGTTTGTGGCTCGTCTTCAGTGATCGGTACGGTATCGGGATCGCCGTAAGTGGCGCAGGTGCTGGAGAAGACAAATCGGTTAACGCCCGCTTCCCGCATGCACTGTAGCACACTGATCGTCGTGGCGACGTTGTTCTGATAGTACATCAGCGGCTTTTCAACGCTCTCGCCCACATACGCATAGGCGGCGAAGTGCATGACGCATTCGATGTTGTAGTCGCGCAGGGCCTGGGTGAGGGCGGCTTTGTCATTGAGATCCGCAACAACCGCAGGCACCTGGAGGATCTCGATGACCGCCTGGTGGCCGCGCGAAAGGTTGTCATAAATGACCGGCTGATGCCCTGCCTCCTTGAGACACTTCACCGTATGTGATCCGATATAGCCTGCACCACCTGCGACGAGCACGTTCATGTGTTCATTCCTGTTACGAAGGGTTCAATTGTCCTGTGCACGGGCAGTATAGAGCCCGGTTGGATCCCTGACCATAAGAGGAAATCGTGTTGGACAGGCGGCTGCAAGTCAATGCGCAAGCGCCTCGGGCGAAGATAACTTTGCAACGACACACCGGCTGAATGCACGATTCATTCCGGCTTCGCGTAAGCCTCAGAATCGTAGTACAAACGGACCTGGCCGGTGCGTCTGGCCATTTCATCGCGCAGCCACTTCCGCAGATCAGGTGACGGGCTGGCCTGCCGGATCATGGCAGCCGCCAGCAGCGCACTGAGATGTCCTGCTGACCAACAATGACGCGGCTGATCCGCTCACGCAGCTTCTGATATCCCTCCACGGCGCGTTCAAGCAACGCCACGTCGGCGGATGTTTCGGATGTACTCATTGGCTTTGGCCCCTTTTGATATGGCCCTCTGGACGAGACTGATGCGAGCACCTGTTGCAACCCGGAACAGAGGGTATAATGCTCTCAATCCGTCGCACGACAAGTTTCCGTCTATTGTTCGACATCTGCGGATCCAGATAACAACGCCTCGATCGGCGCGTCATCATCCACTCGTCCGACAATCGGCGGCTGGCCGGGTACTATCAGCACAGGCACATGTCCCGCGGTGGTGGCGGCGAGAATCGCGACGTTGCGTTCGAGCAATTTGCCGGGCAAACCATCTGCCAGAACTTCAGCCAGGCGCTCGCGCCCCACCAGCGATTCCGCATACGCGCGGGCATCTTCGACGCTTGGTGGCTGATAGTTATCCCACTCGTACAACCACTGATCAAACGCGGCGAACTGCTCAGGATCTGCCAGATGCACCGCCAGCGCAAGCTCAGCGCGCTTGCAACTGCCGATAAACCGATCAGCTACCGTGTCAAAAAGCGGATTACAGGCTGGTTCGATCGAAGTGGGCAGGAAGACCAGAACCAGATCCTCCCGGCGAGCCTGTAGATTCGTGACGCGTTCATGCAGTACCTTGCAATGTGGGCAGGCATAATCCAGCAGAATAAACAATTGCTTTTCAGCGGTGGGTAAGCCGAGGTGTGGCTCGGCGGCCACGTTGATGTTGAAGCGATCATCCAGCAGGGAAACCTCTACCCCTTCAAGCAGGATGACCCGCGCCGCACTGGCCCACTGGCTGATCGCCAGCACCGCTGCCAGGGCCAGCCCTGCCATCACGCCGTTGATCAGTGGGGTGTGCCCGATCTGCCCCCGGCGGCTGACCGCCAATCCAATCGCACCTACCGCCGCCACTGTTCCCAGGGCATGATCCGTCATGCACCAGGAACAAATCGCCTTCAACTGCCCCAGTTGCAGATAGACAAACCACCCCGCTGATCCGAGGATCGCCACTGACAGGGTCATTACCAGATTCCACAGTAGCGGCGCGTGGCTTTTCCTCCCCGCGATCACCAATCCCACCAGCACCGCATACGCCACCAGCGCCATCGCACTGACCGGGATGTCCCAGAGGCGCGCATACTTGCTGGTAAGCACCTCGCCACAGCCGCTGCCTTCACCGCAACCGGCTGGCAGAACCCCCATCACCAGCGACTGCCACGTCAGATATCCCGCAATTGCAGCAGCCGCCACGCCCGCCAGTGTTACGATCCATAAACCCACCGGCGATAACGTATCCTGCGTTCTACTTGCATCTGGTTCAGTTGCAATTGACGCATCTGTCATGACCCAGTTCCTGCCTCATTTTTCATCCAGTGTCGCAGCCACCTGCTCACTGCGGACCACCTGCACGCCCGCCTGGCGCATCTCTTCCACTGCGCGCACATCGTCACCCGGACTGACATTCACTGCCCGGCAGCCATCTTCGATCAGGACACAGTCAAAACCCAGCTTGCGTGCATCCAGCGACGTGAACTTCACGCAATAGTCCAGCGCCAACCCCATCACATAGACTTTCTTCACGCCCTGCTGGCGCAGCCAGTCGCCCATGCCCGTCGCGCGGCGATGGCCGTTGTCATAAAATCCGCTGTAGCTGTCGATGCCCGGATCTTCCCCCTTGCGGAAGATGCGATCGATTCGCGTCACATCCAGCCCCTCGACCATCTCCGCGCCGGGTGTTCCCTGCACGCAATGCGCCGGCCAGAGAATCTGCCGCAAACCGTTCAGATCCACCACATCGCCGGGATTATGACCGGGATGCTGTGATGCGAAGCTGCCATGATCCTCCGGATGCCAATCCTGCGTCGCCACCTTCAGATCAAATGGCAATGCAAGCATCTGGTTGGCGATGGGAATCACCTCGTCTCCCGCCGCAACCGGTAGCGCACCCCAGGGCATGAAATCCTCCTGGAGATCAACAAGGATCAGTGCGTTGCGCGGTTTACTGCTCTGCTGGGTTACCTCTGCTTGTTGATTCATGTGACACCTCGTGACTCCAGAATCAGCCGATGGCGCAATTCATACAGACGCTGCTCCAATCCTACCGGATATTCATGCGGATTGAGCAGCCGGCGAATACCCGGATGCAGATGCTCAAGCTGGTCACGGGTTCGCTGCTGCATCTGCTCCAGCGCAGGGGATTCGTACACACACCGCCCACCCCGGAAGATCGGAACCAGCAGATCCTCATAGTTCATATCCGCATCAAACCGCTTGCGGCGAGTGATATCGGCTGGATCGATCATCCACGGCGCCTCATCCACGCCATCCGGTTCGCTGAAGATGCAATCGCCGGCAAACTCGCCATTGCGAGAAAACCGCCGCACCTGCAACACCCCCGGAATCGATGTTTTTGCCTGTGTTTCCGACAGTTTTACTTTATATTTCCATGGAGAGGTCGCATCGTCTCGTACGGCAGCCAGCTTGTACACCCCGCCCAGTGCCGGTTGGTCGTACGCTGTCGCCAGGCGTGTCCCTACGCCCCAGGTATCGATCCTGGCCTGCTGGATTTTCAGCGAGGTGATGACGTGCTCATCAAGGTCGCTGCT
>CAZSJB010000028.1:7247-13864 GCA_964606625.1 uncultured Tepidisphaeraceae bacterium
ATCTTGCGTGCCTCGATGGACAGGTACGCCAAGTCACCCGAGTCCAGGCGAATGCCCGCCATCTCGTGCCCTGCCTTGCGCATTTCCTGTCCTACTTGGACAGCGCGCCGCACCCCTTCAAGGGTGTTGTAAGTATCGACAAGGAAGGTCGCATTTCCCGGCTGGGCGCGGCCATAAGCCCGGAATGACTCAATCTCGTCATCGAAGCTCATCACCCAACTGTGCGCGTGAGTTCCCTTGACCGGAATCCCAAACAGTTTGCCAGCCAGCACGTTGCTCGTGGCTGCGCATCCGCCGATGTAGGCGGCACGCGACGCCGCGATGCCTCCGTCAATGCCCTGTGCCCGCCGAAGCCCGAACTCCAGGACCGGCTCGCCCTCCGCCGCCAGCGCGATCCTGGCTGCCTTGGTCGCCACCAGCGTCTGGAAGTTGATCATGTTTAACAGCGGTGTTTCCAGCAGTTGGCCCTGCATCAAGGGCCCGCTGACTCGCACCAGCGGTTCATTGGGGAAGACCACAGTTCCTTCGGGGATGGCGTCGATATCCACTTCCCATTTAAGGTTACGCAACTCCTCCAGGAACGCCTGCTCGAAAAGCGGCTGGCCGTCGCGACCACGCAGGCTGGCGAGATAGGCCAGGTCGTCCTCTTCAAACCGCAGGTTGCGCACAAACCGGATCACGTAATCCAGCCCGCACGCAATCGCGTACCCGCTGTTGAACGGCAGCGACCGGAACGTCAGATGAAACACCCCATGTCTGGAGCGATCCGTCTCTTTCCAGTACCCGTACGCCATCGTCAACTGGTACAGGTCGGTCAACAACGCCAGCGATGAACCATAAAGCCGATCGATCATGATGGAACCAGAAAGGCTGGAATGACATTACCAAACACCGGCACACCGCATATGCTTTCACCATAATGCATATGCCCGCATAACGCCCGTGCCACTTCGACGGATCGAGAGAAATTATCCTTGGGATAATGGGTTCGTTTTGTGCATTGCGAAATGACTCAAACGCGACTGGCGCTAAAGAAAACGCGGTTTTGGATGGGTTCGATTGGGTTTGATTGGGTTCGTTTTTCCCGAATGCTGGGTTTGTTTGAGAGGCAAAAGGAAGCAGGAATTAGCCGCTCCATGTTTGAAAACAACACGGCCATTTATACTAACCATACCCAAACTTTCTTAGCCGGTCAAAAAATTTCCGAAATGTCCCGGATTCCGTCGTCCGCTCCCGGTAGCTGCGGTAAGGCAAGACACGCCTGCGTTTCGTTGAAGTGGTTGGATAAGTGCTTTGCGCTGAATCGACGCGCTGCCGGATTTGCCTGCCCACTTCCTTTAGCGCTGGTAAATCGGCAGCAGCCGATAGGGGACGGTCAGCGTCAGGACCGACATCGCCGTTGAATAAAGACGACCCGGCTCTTCGGGCGTCCAGCTTACCGGCCAGCCACCATCTTCCAGTTGCGTCGCCAGCAGGCGTTCCCGTGTCGCCTCCCACGCCTGTGCCCAGGTCTCCCCGCCCAATTGGAAGGCTGCCTGCGTCGCATAATAGGTTGTATAGACCGGATACCGTGTTGTCCGCTCCACCTGGGCGCTTGCCAGGTACGCGCGCGCACGCTCGACTTCCTCGTAGTCGCGATCACTCAGCAGCCGCAGGTTCAGCACGCCCACGCCCGTCATGCCCAACGACCGGTTGCGTCCGGGCTGATACGCAAACCCACCCTCCTGTCGACGATAGCACTTCAACACATACGCCACCGCTCGCTCGATCGGCTCAGCCGGCACATCCATCCCGATGTCCTGCCCCGCCCGCAGCGCCAGGGCATTCCACCCCGACAGAGACAGATCGCTGTCATTGGATCGCGGTTCATACCGCCAGCCTCCGGCGTGCGCCGGTCCCTTGGGCACATTCTGCGCGTCCAGGATCACCCGGATCGCCCGCTCGATCACCGGCAGCATCCGCGCGCGACGGGCTGCATCAAACTCCACCCCGTACGCCTCAGCCAGCGCCAGCGTCACGATCCCCTGGCCGTACATCCGCGAATTGTCGATCCTGCCGAAGTAGCCGTCTTCGGGCGCCTGTGCCAGCAGGTAATCCACCGCATTACGCACCACCATGCCATACCGCCCCACGTCCGGTGCATGCCCGGCTGACAAGAACGCCATGAGGGACAACCCCGTCATCGCCACTTTCGGCCCCTCTCCTTCGAATGACCCATCACGCTGCTGGTGACGGGCTAAAAACGCCAACCCGCGCTCGACGGCGGCATCCAGTTCGGCATTCAGCGTTTCATCGGCTGCGCGCGCCATGCCGGAGAGACTCAGAATCAGCAGGACGATCACAAAGGAGCGCCCCTGGTGCAGCAATCGATGGATCATTTCTTCTCCTCAGCCGATCCGAGTGCTTCAAAATAGGCCCGCAGTGCCTCCTGGTATCCGGGGGGATCGGTATCTCGGCTGGACGCGGTCATCCGTGTCGGTTCGAGGGTGCGCAGCCATCCCCAGGCGCGGCCAAGCGTCGCTGGGAGGTTGAAACCCGACTCTTCAACCGCTCCACCTTCGCCCTGGATCGGCAGGTCGAACACATACAGGCTTCTCAGTGCGCGGCTGCCGGACATGCGCCCGCGCGCAGCCTCATATACCGAGTTTTGCCACGCCCGGTCCAATGCCGCCGACACTTCCTGCTGGTTCTCCTCAGCCGAGCTGAAATCCGGCGGCCGCAGTGCCAGATCCGCCGCCGCCTGGCGCGCAAACCACCGTGCCGTCACCAGCGGATCCTGGGCTGACAGCGCATCTTGAGCCCCTCGCAACGCCGCCTGAACATCCGCAATTGCCTCCCGTGCCATCGCTACCGCCCGCACCATGGACTGCTCCGTGGGCGATTTCAGCACCTGCCGAAGATGTTGCAGTGCCACCCTCAGTTTGTGTTCCAATGCAACAATGGTGGCATCCGTTTCAGGCACGTACGGCCGCAGTTGATCGACGAGATCGTCACTGACATCCGGATGAACTGACTGGGCTGTGGTGTCCAGCCATGCACGCGCTTCCTTCAAAGCTGCTTCGGCAGCAATGATTCGACGCTCTGCAATTCCCCATTCACCCACGGCGGCTCCATCCAGTTCCCGCGCCGCCTGTTCGACGGCATCCGCGGCGATACGGTACTGCTCAGCAGCCCCCTGCACTTTCGCCAGATCCTGGGGCATCGCCGCTAAACGCTGACGGGCTGCCTGCAGCGCCGCCAGCGCCTGCTCGCGCGTCGTGTCTTCCTGGGGGGATGCCATCACGAACGCCATTCTTTCCCGTTTGACATCCCCGATTGCATCCGCGATCCACGCCTGTCGCTGTTGCAGCGTCGCCGCTTCCGTGATTCGGCGCCGGCGCGTCTGCTCAGACACGGAAGCCTGTTCCATGGCGATTTCGTCCAGCCGTTTTGCCTCTTGAACCGCGCGCTTCACCGGCTCGAAGTGCACCAACCGCAGATCCTGCAGCAGCCCGGCAGTATCGCTCCACCATTGCTCCGCTTGCGGCTCATCGGCTGGGACGGTTGAGGTGGATTGTCCTGCCCAGATGGCGGCCATCTGCTGATCAATCGACAGTGCGCGGTCGTAATCGCGCATCGCGGTGGCTGCGCCGGCTTCCATGACGGCGGTGAGAGGATCAATGTTTTCTGCCATGATCCAGGCGAAATCCTCCGGCGACGGCAACCCCGCCCAGCGGCGCATCTGCGCCCGGGCTGCGTCGGCTGCATGCTCCACCCCAGCCAGTTCCCCCGGCGACTGAACTCGCGGGCTGCGTTCCCGCACACGATGCGCCGCCTGCAATGCCGCCAGAGCAGCCGGAAACTGGTTCAGTTCTTCACCCACGTACGGGTCATCCTCCATCGCGGCACGCTGTGTCAGCGCCGTCGATGCCATCGACGCCAGGTGCAGATCATGGGCCCGGATCAGATCTGCATCCGGCCGCACTGCCTCCGCCTGGGCGGCCGCCTCCAGGCGCATCGGGAAGGTCTCGTATACCAGCGCCGCCGTGGGCGCCGCAGCCCATTGCTGGGCGGCACCAGCGTAATCAACAGCCTCAGTCTGCTGCTCGCGTGTCACCAGCGCGTGGACCTTCTGCTCCAGACGAGCTGTCAGATCCTCCGCTTGGGGATCGAGTCCCAGCGCCTTCACGCCTGCTGTGAACTCCTGCTGTGCCGTGGCATGACGCTGACGTGCGGCATCTTCCTGGGGCGCGCCCATCTCCTGAAGGTTGGCATGCTCAGCCAGCAGGGCGCCCGCCTGCTCGCCGGCAGCCAACGCCGCCAGCATGTCCTGCAAATCGCCGGACTGCTGGATCAGCTCTTCCAGCGTCACGACCACCTCTTCCCGATCCATCGACAGCGTGTGAAGTCGCAGCGCATCGCTGGTGGACGCCACGTACTGCGCTGTATCCGCCAGCGCTGCCAGGAGTGTCGACCGCGGTGCCGAGGGGCTGCGGACGATCACCCGCAACAATCCCTGGCGGAGCAACAGAGCCTGCTCCGTGGCGGTAATCAATGCTCGCTCGTAATCCGGTGCGAACAGCCACAGGCCATACCCGGCATCAACGGCTTCTTCCATATGCTGAAGATGCTTTTCCGCCGATTCGAGCGCGGCCCGCAGCATCTGCATCCGCGCCTGCGCTTCGCGCAATTCTGCGATGCGCAGGTGGGTATTCATATCAATGGAGCGCGGTGAGATCAGGATTGATCGAGGCGGGCTGGCTGCCTGGTGGCCGTTCAGGTCTTCGGCTTCCACACGAAGTCGCACCAGGTCGCCAAACGACACCTGCAACTGCGCCAGGTCAACAGTCACCACCGCTTCCTGTCGCGCCGGTTCGCCCCGTAACGCCAGTCGAGCCTGCAAACGATCTTCGCCGTTGACCTCCGCTACCAGCCGCAGGACGGCAATCCCGTAATCATCAAACGCCTGGTACCGCACTGTCACAAGATCGTGCGGCGTCAGGCGCAGATCGCTGGCTGGTTCGGTCAAGCGGACAATGGGCGGTCGATCGGGAATCGCGAGGATGCGCATGTGGCCGGCGCTTTCGCCGGTCGCTCCCCGTTGGCTGACCAGCGTAACGCGGTAGGTCACATCGCGGGTAATCGAAAGCGTTGCAGAACGCGCGTGTGGATCATCCGTCGGCTGGGTAGTAATCGCCTGATTGCCAACCAGGACAGTGGCTTCCCGCAGGGGCTCGGAGCTGTGGATGGTGAGGGTTACCTGGGTCCCGACAGGTGCTTCGATGGTTCCATCGGTACTGCTCACGGTAAGCGGCTGGCGGGCAATGTACGCAGGGTAGTCGTATCGAATGCGGTATTCGAGCACGGTGGGACGGCGCAGCACGCGGATCGTCTTTACCGAGGTCATCGCGTCACCGCCGCTGATGCGATAATGCAGATCCCGATCCACGGCATTCAAGGTATAGGTGAACGCGTCGCTGGAGGGCGCCATCATCCGGGTGGAGAAGTGACGGCCATCAGTACTGAGATGCAGCCGCAGCGTGCGATCCTCCAGGTTGGTGGCTGTGGCGGTGATCGTCACCGGCTCGCCCTGTGTGACCTGTTGCGGTTCGTGGCTGACCGTGATCCGTGTGGTGCTTGCCGGCTCGATCGATGCCAGTGGCGCGGTGAAGCGCAGCATCAGTCGCGGCAGATCCAACCATGGCACAAACATCAGCCCGATCACCACTGCTGCCAGCCCCGCCACTCCGATCCATGGCTGCGCTGCCCACGATTTTTTCAGCCGTTGGGCGGGATTGTCCTGTTCGATCTCGCGCTCTATTTCCTGCACCAGGTGCTCAAGCAGGCGCGGTGATCCCCGGTAGTCTTCCGGGCCCACCAGGCGCGACGTCACTGTCTGCAGGCGCTCTGCCCAAGCTGGATTCCCCCGCTCAATCTCGGCAGCCGCACGGACCCAGTCCACGCGCCGCGACAACCATGCAACCAATGGTCGGATCACGATCGCGGCTGCACCGAAAATCCCCAGTAGCAGCACCGTCAGCCGAACCCCGCCTCCCAACGGCAGCAGGCGATCCACCACGCACCACATCAGCATCCACACCAGCATGAACGCTGCCGCAATCCCCACTGCGCGCACCAGTGTCAGTCGGCGCCGTCGCGCAACATAGGCGGCGATACCAGTGCGAATCGAGGATGGGAGCTGCCGAGCCGTGGTCATGATAAGCTGTTCATGGACACCAATGTTCCAATCCGATCACACCAATCCGAGTCGCTTGCGCAATGCCCATTCCAGAGACAAACAACCAAGTACGAACCCAAACAGATAGGGACTGTCCCACAGGGAGCGGCGCACTGTGGTAGGCGCCTGCTGCGCCAGTTGCTGTAGCCGCGGCGCAAGTTGGTGCATGCTGTCCAGCGTCAGCAGCATACCGCCTGTGGATTCCGCCAGGCGGCGGAGCAATGTCGGATCGGGTGACAGATCCAGCAATTCCGGTTTGAGCGTCGGCTGAACAGTCAGCGGCAAAATCAACTCCGGCGTCTCCGTATCACCAACCATCAGCTCCAGCACATACTCGCCCGCTTCCAGTGGTTCGAGCACGACCTGGGCGCGCCGCTCGTCTTCTGGCACCGGTTCCAAA
>CAZSJB010000029.1:0-11177 GCA_964606625.1 uncultured Tepidisphaeraceae bacterium
CGCGTCATCGCCATTCCGGAAAACCAGGAAGAATCGGCGATGCACGTGATCGGATCGGGAACGATCGACCTGCGGAAGATCATGCGTAATGTCATTGTCGTTCCCGAGCGAGCGCTCGTGCCCCAGTTACTGCGACAGTTCCAGGAATCACGCATTCATCTGGCGGTTGTGGTGGATGAATATGGCGCGATGATCGGGATTGTGACACTCGAAGACGTGCTGGAAGAAATGGTGGGTGAAATTGAAGACGAGTTTGACCAGGTCCAGGGCACGGATATCCTGCAGACCGGTCCGGTCTGGCGGGTCCGCGGCAGCATTGGGCTGCATGAGCTGGAGCAACACCTGGGGCTGAAGTTTGACAAGGACACCGAGGAAGTCGATACACTCAGCGGCTATTTCCTGAAGGAGCTGGGCCGCTTTCCCGAAATCGGTGACGTGCTGCGCATCGGCAACTACGAAGCCCGCATCCTGACCATCGAGCGCCGCCGTGCCGGGGTGATCGAACTGCGCCAGCTCACCGAGGAATGAACTGTCCTACCACCCGCGGGTGGCTTTGCGGATCTGCTCAATGGGAAACTTGGGAGTGCGGTCCATGTAGAGCAGACCGTTGGCTTCCTGGTAAGTGTCGGTGAACTGGGTATAGCAGAATCCTGAAAGGGTTGGGATTTTCCGAACCGACTCCAGGAGCTGTGTATACCGCTCAGCCAGTTCCTGCTCGCTGGAGACACGATAATAACCCCAGGTACCCCGCTTGCGGGAATATCCGATTCCACCGAACTCTGTCAGCATGACCGGCTCGCCGCGCCGCTCGTACCCATCGACCATGAGCACGCGGCCACCCGGGCGGTCGCGGCGGAGCATCCGCTCAAAATCGTCGTCATCCAGGTTGTACCGATCTTCGATCTTGCGCGGATCACGCTCGTAGTCATGAATCGCCAGGATATCGCCGGCAACTGCCTCCCAGCCATCATTGCCGATGCACGGACGGGTCGGGTCCAGCGCCCTGGTCAGGTGGTAAACGCCTCGTACCAGGTCGCGCTGCGCCTGAGAATCAGGAAGATCGAACACGCCCCATGATTCATTGAACGGCACCCAGCAGATGATGCACGGATGGCTGGCATCGCGGCGGATCGTCTCAGCCCATTCACGGTTGAAACGCTGGATCATCGTTTCATCAAATCGCATGGGGCTGGGCATTTCCTCCCAGACCAGAAGCCCAAGCTTGTCCGCCCAGTAGAGGAACCGCGGATCTTCGATCTTCTGGTGCTTGCGCACACCGTTGAAACCCATGTCCTTGGCCAGCTCGACATCGCGCCGCAACGCGTCGTCGCTGGGTGCGGTCATGCCCGATTCTTCCCAGTAACCCTGGTCCAGTGCCATTCGCAGGTAGATCGGACGTCGGTTCAGCAGGAAATGCGGACCGCTCACCCCCACGCTGCGCAGCGCGCAATAGCTTTCGACGCGATCGCACACCTTGCCCGACTTGTCCAGAAGCTCCAGTTCGGCATCGATCAGCCGCGGATGATCCGGCGACCAGATCAGCTCCTGCACGCCGGCATCGCCCGTGCCGCTCACCAGTTCCATTTTGCGCTCGAGCACAGGCCGCTGAAGCTGGCACACATCATCCACCAGCAAGCCCGCGGGTCCGGTCAAGCGTATCCGCAATTGATGGCCCTCGATCGCCCCGCCGGTGATCTCCACACGCACACCCATGGCGCCATGTTCCAGGTCGGGTGTCCAGCGGATCGCCTCGATCCGCAGCGCGGGCACCACTTCCATCCAGACCGTCTGCCAGATGCCGGTGGTACGGTCGTACCAGATGCCGTGCGGCTCACGATGCCAGTCCTGCTTTCCGCGCGGCTTGGCAAGATCGTGCGGATCGTCGGCGGCGCAGACTTCGATGGTCTGTGTTTTGTTGCGGCTGAGCAGATCGGTAATATCGGCGGAGAACGGCGTGTATCCTCCTTCATGCTCCGCAGCCAACCGGCCGTTCACCCAGACGCGAGCGTGGTAATCCACGGCTCCGAAATGAAGAATCAGCCGTTCATTTCGACGCAAGCGCGGTGCCGTAAAGGTACGACGATACCAGACCTGCTGATAGTATCCGGTTTCATGAACGCCACTGGCAGGCGTTTCAGGCGCAAAAGGCACGATGATCGAACGTTTCCACTTCACCTGGCTGGGCGCAGTCCATGCGGCTGTCGCGTCGATGGCAACATCCCATTTGCCGTTGAGATTCGTCCAGTTGTTGCGGACCAGTTGAGGACGAGGATATCCGTGTGTCGGGGATTGCAAATTGCTGCGACTGCGTGCCAAGGCCGATCCTCCTTCGAGTAGTGGCGGGGCAGTATAGTCGCGTAACGCACGCCCTTCCAGTGCTGGGAAGATACCATTGAAACGGCTGAGCCGGCCATGCACAATGTCCGCCATCCACGCAAACAAGGACCATCCTGTATTGCCGCGTGTCGAGACGCCGCTCTCTCGGCGGATGCGAATCTTGCGCGCCCTGATCATCGGAACGATGGCGGTTGCGGTGATCGTCGCCTCAGCTCCCTATAACGACTATCTCCTGGTCAACACCTTCATGATCGGCAGTTTCCTGCCGCTGGCGGTGGTGCTGGCGCTGTTCTTCCTGGTTGTTGCCGTGAATGCGCCGCTGAACCGGTTTGCACCGCGCTGGGCCCTGTCGGCGAAGGAACTGGTGGTCATCCTGGCGATGATGCTGGCCGCAGCAGCGATTCCTACGCAGGGCCTGCTGCGTTACTGGCTGCCGATGTTGATCGCGCCGTTCTATATCGGCCAAAGCGACCCGGACTTCTGGCGGCTGTTTACAAGCGTCTCGTTTCCAGGATGGTTTTTCCCCGTGCAGGACATCCCCGCCGGCCGCACCGATCCCCTGGTGGCAGACTTTTATGGGCGGGTGCAGGGGGGAAACATCCCCTATTCGGCATGGATCAAGCCGCTAGCCGGCTGGAGTGTGTTCATCGCAGGATGGATGGCCTCGATGGTCTCCCAGGCGTTGCTGATCGTGCCGCAATGGGCGCGCAATGAGCGGCTGCCCTTCCCATTGGCACAAATCCAGGCAGCCGTCATTGAACCACCCCAGCCGCGACACTGGTTCAATTCATTGTTCGCCACCCGCTCCTTCTGGGCCGGGCTGGGCATGGTTTACCTGATCCACAACATCAACGCCCTTTACCTGCATTTCCCCCAGTACCTGTTTGAAATTCCGCTGCGGTACAACTTCAACAACATTTTCTCCGAACCGCCCTGGCAGTATTTCAGCGGATACGTGAAATCGGCGGTTATCTATTTCACGTTCATTGGCGTCGCCTACTTCATCCAGTCGCGCGTCGCCTTCAGCCTCTGGGCGATCTACCTGCTGACGGAGATATACCAGGTGCAATTGCGCGTCTTCGGCGCGGAGTTTCCAGTTCCCGCACGGACGGATCAGCACGTCGGTGCCTCCGTGGCATTCGCATCCGGGATTCTCTGGATCGGGCGTCATCACTGGATACGCGTTGCGCGTCATCTGTTCCTGGGAAAGCGCCTCGGCGAACAGCAATCATACCGCCTGCCCGCAGCAGTGTTCCTGGCAGGCATGATCGTCATGATCGGGTGGTTCCTGGTAGTGGGTATGCAGACCTGGGCAGCACTGGCGATGGTTTTGCTAATTCTTCTGTCCCACCTGGTGGTGACACGAATCGTAGCGGAAACCGGGTTGCCGTTTTTCCGGTTTGTAGGGGAAGCCAAGCAGATTTTCGCCAATGTCCCAGCTTCGGCGGTGCGAATCAAGGATGTCATGATCGCAGGCATGACAGTCCAGCCGATCGGCCCGATGGGGACTCGCGAAAGCCTGCTCACCTTCGCAACGCACGCCTATCGCATTGAACAGGAAGTCTCACCGGATCAGCCGCGCTACCGCCTGCTCACGGGCGTCATGACCTGGGCACTGGTGGTCGCATTTGTGGTGGGCACATTCGCCTCGCTGCGAATGTACTATACGTATTCGACCCCTATCACCACCGAAGCCAATCCCCTCATCAACCCCGACGGCATTGAGTACAAACCGCGCAGCGAGGTGGCCAATCCTGCCAAGGAAGCCAGCGCCGGTTTTCCCAATCGCACCCATTCGACGGCAGTCCATTTCACGGCGGGGCTGGTCATCACCGGTACGCTGCAGACGCTTGCACTGCGCTACAGCGCCTGGCCGTTGATGCCCGTGGGATATGTGACGGCATTTACATGGTACATGCAGCTTGCATGGTACAGCCTGTTGATCGGCTGGCTGTGCAAGATCCTGATCCTGCGATATGGCGGCGCGGTGATGTTTATGCGCTGTCGGCCATTTTTCATCGGGATCATCTTCGGCGAGGCGCTGGCTGCGGCGACATGGCTGATCGTGAACAGCCTCCTGGCCAGCAGCGGGCACTTCTACTATCCCATCAATGTCCTGCCGACTTAGCCCAGCCCGCCGGTAATACGGATCACGCCGATCGCCGATGCTCGTCGGCGTTGTGAAGAGTGACCTCTTCTTCCAGGACGGAGGCTGTTCCGTTGGAACCGCCGGCGGTGCTGTCGCGATCTATCACGGTCTTGAAGACCGTGATTTCCGGCCGACACCAATCCCGCACCCGCTGCCCGTAACTCAGCCCACGATTCACATACAGATGGCGGCCATTAACCGCGTAATACCCATGGGTGTAATGGCGGTAGCGCTTCGGATAGAACCGTTGTCCCAGCCGGCTAGTTGCCACGGCGCGTCCGTGCGTGTGACCTGCCAGCATCCACTGCCATGGATACCGCATCAGTTCCATGGTGTTGGCTGGGTTATGATTCAAACAGATGACCGGCTGATCTTCAGACACGCCGGCAAAGGCGCGATCCGGGTCAATATGGCCCGACCACTCATCATCCAGACCGACAATCATGAGAGGATTTTTCGCACCATTCAGCTGAATCGGCAGTGCCTGGTTGCGCAGGACAATCAAGCCATACGCCCGCAGACACTTTTCCAAGTAAGCAGCACGGCGCTTCCCCTCAGCCGTCAGATGGCGCCCGTAAATGCTGTAGTCGTGATTCCCGAAAGTACAGATCACCCCATGTCTGGCTTGGATATGGTGCAGGATTTTCGCAACGCGCTGGGCATAGCGATACCCGCCTGTGATCAGATCCCCGGTAATGACCACCAGATCTGGCTCCAGATCATTCACCCATCGAACAAACTGCACCAGATAGCGCTGCCAGACCATCGGGCTGTAGTGCAGATCCGATATCTGCACAATTCGTAGCCCCTCCAGCGCAGGATCGAGATTTTTCAGCGGCATTTTTCGGCGATGGATCTCCACCCAGCGCCGATTCACCGGTAGCGCGTGAGTACCTGTCAGCCCCATCCGCGCCATCCCTCGCCAGATTGCCTGTCGCCATCGCTGCTGACGACGCCAATCCGGCGTTTTTATGTAGTCAACTATTGCCTCAACCATAACACCAACTTGCTACACCAAATGCACATCCCCTGTTCCGGATGCTTTTAACCCAGCAAACTCAGGGCCGCCTCCAGTTCCGATCGGGCATGATCATCTCCTTTTGCCTTTGCAGCCTCGATGCCTTGATTGTACGCTGCGCGGGCATGGTCGAGTTCGCCCTGATCCTCCAGAATAAGCCCTTTCTGGTAATAGGCGTAGCAATATCCGGGATCTTTTTCGATGACGCGGTCAAACCCCTCCAGCGCCTGCTTGTAGTCCCCGGCTTTTTTCCATTCCATGGCAAGCCCATACAGAAGGAATGGATCATCGGGCTGTTTTTCAAGCATTTCACGCAATTTTTCGATTCGGTTGGTGGACATAAACGCCATTCTAGCGCCACGGAAGGATCCTGAGAACCGCCGGCCCCATGTCCCCCCTAACGAAAGAGAAAGCAGACGCGGCTGGGGATGGGGGCGGCGCTAAAGCATTCACATAATCCGTTTCCCCCGTTGCCGCCGCAACAGTAAGCCAGCCGCCATTCCCAATACCGCCAACATTCCCGGCTCGGGCACTACGCTGCCGGTGATGTTTATCGTCACCTCGTCCAAGCCCAGCCCGCCGCCGAAGCTGTTCCAACTCTCCGCCATCAGCGTGATGGTGGCTGCAAAACTTCCGAGCGATGAGGTATCGAAGGTAAGACTCAGGGACCGGGAATCGCCCGCGGCAATGCCTGAGAAGGTATCGAATCCTTCTCCCAGCCCCAGTACGCCATCGGGGTCGGTGAAGGACCATTGCCCAGCCAAGTCGTCAGCCGGGCTGTCGATGTCGTTGCTCAGCAGCAGCGAGGCGATCACGGATTCATTCTGATCCAATGTGCCAAAATCAAGCATGTATTGGATGCCACTTCCGGAAAAACCGCCCGCCCCGCCATTGTGCGTGAAGGTTGGATTCGCCAGGTTGTTGACCGTGCCTGTAACACGAATCTCTTGGGCAGGCAGATCACTTTGTCCCAGGCTGTTCATGCCGCTGCCGTCGGACTGGAAATGAATCGGCACTTGGGCATCGATCACACCGGCTGAGGCTGTGCCGATGCGCACGCCGAGGCTGGCATCATCGAATTGACCGGCAGCCAGCAATCCAATGCTGCCGCTATTCGTCTCCACTCCGGCCTGGGGCGTGCCAAAGGCCGCGTTCAGCCGTTCAGAATACCCGTCCGCGGCGGCATCGTTTCGCACCGTGAGCATCTGATACGCCACCGTATCGCCAACGCGCACGATCCCGAAATCCATCGGCTGGGAGACGTCAAGAACAGGGGCGGCCAGACGATATACGTCAGCCGACACCGTCACCGTCTGCGTGTCCACCTGTATCGGCGCCAGCCCCGCAATGGTCGAGCCGTTCACCGTGCCGGTGCTGAGGAGATTCATCTGCACCGCACCAGTACGAGCGCCCGCCGAACCGGCGTCCAAGCCGATGCGCAGCACCGGATGGCTGGCTCCGGCGACAACGCGCGCATCGCTGCTTTCGGCGATAATGGCTGCTCCCGACGCTGAAAAACCAGTGGCTTGGGCATCCTCACTGAAAGAACCAGCCGGGGCGGCGTTGGTCAGCAACACCTGCTCAGTCGGAATACTATCACCGACATGGAAATCGCCCAGGTCAAAGTTGGCCGGCGCAACCGTCGGTGCCGCGGCGTTGTAAGCTGTGCCTTGGATAGTCAGCAGTTGATTGGCTACGTTGTCGAAGTTGTTGACGATGGCCGCCCGCTGATCGACCAGCGGCCCGGCGCTGGCGGCGTTGAAGACCAGAGGGATGGTCGATGGAGCGCCGCTCGTCACGGGGCCGAAGCTCTGCCCCGCAATGTCCAGCCGTCCATCGGTGATGCTCCCGCCGTTACCGCCGTCATTGTTGGTTTGCACCGCCCCCCGCAACGCGGGACCCGTCCCGGTGACGTTGATGGTCAGATCGGCATTGACAGTGTCACCGACGCGCACATTACCCAGGTCCAGCGTGGGCATGGCGCTCGTCCCTCCGCTGAGGCCAATGCCGCTGATCGACTGCTGGATCGACGGATCCGCCAGAATCCGTCCGCTGCCGCTGACATTCGCCCGGGGATTGTAGGCGTTGCCGCTGCCGGCGGCCTGGTTGTGGTAATCGGCCGCGACGAGGAAATCGTTGTTGCCGAGATTCAGCCGGCCACCCCCCTGCCCCGCGTCGGCATCCAGAATAAGGTAATCGGCGGCGCTCGCGGTGC
Source organism: uncultured Tepidisphaeraceae bacterium (assembly GCA_964606625.1). Classification (GTDB taxonomy): domain Bacteria; phylum Planctomycetota; class Phycisphaerae; order Tepidisphaerales; family Tepidisphaeraceae; genus CALEKX01. Next base: position 7,720 of record CAZSJB010000029.1, read on the forward strand.
TGCCCGCGCTGACATCGATGGTCGCGCCGTCGGCTGCGCTGACGGCACCGCTGCCGGCGGCGATACCCTCGCTGAATACCAAGCTGCCGCCGCTGGCGAGAATAGTGCCGCTATTGACCGGACGCGGATGAATCACACCATGCCCGCCGATTTGTCCGGCATTGGTCATCGACCCGGCCGCGATGGTCCCCCCAGCCAGCTCGATCTGCCCGCTTCCCTGGTTCAACAGGTCACCGCTGACCGTCAGGATACTTCCGGAACCCACACCCAGATGTCCCCCGCTGGTCAGATCATCCGCGGTGGTAAAATCACGGCCATTGGTGAGGGTGAACGAGCCAGCTTCGCTGATGGTTGCCAGCCCCGCCAGCGCGCTGGTTGTTCCGCTGACGGCGTTGTACATCTGCGAGCCTTCACCATCGAGTTCGACGGTCGCAGCCAGGGTGGTGATGTCAGCGTCATACAGCCGCACCGTGCTGTCCGCCCCCGCGCGCCAGGTACCGCCAGTGAGCGTACCACCGGCATAATTGTCGCTCTGAACGACGCGCAGCGTCCCCCCGTTGACGGCTTGGAGCGTTCCTTCGTTGACGAAGGAACCTGTGCCTCCGACGGTGAGGGTCCCCCCGGCGGTGTCGGCACTGATCAGCCCCTGGTTGATCAGGATGCCTTCGCTGAAGCCGTTGACGATTTGGCCGCTGTGACCCCGGACGGTGATCCCGCTGCCGAGCGTGAGCGTGCCGGTGCTGCCGGTGCCGCCGCCGTACATGTAGTTGTAGAGGCTGTTGCTGGTGTTCTGGCCGAAGACAATCTGCCCCGTCCCCCCCAGCGTCTGGCTGGTGCTGACGCCGGCCGGGACGCTGTCCTGTTGGAAGTAAAGGTGTCCGGAGTTGCTGCCGTCAGCCGCCCCCAGCAGGATGCCGCTGTTGGTCAGCGTCAGCCCGTCGTAAACCTGCAAGTTTGCGCCGTTCACCTGCGTCAGGTCCAGATCCAAGCTCAGGGTGATCCCTTCAATTCGGCCCGACGTGGCGGCGATTTTAGAACCGTTGCCGGACTGCCAGACTCCCCCGCGCAGGGTGCCGCTATTGAGGGTCAGGGTGTTGTTGAGCGTGGCGGTCGTGCCGATTTCCAGCAGGCCGCTGCCGCTGACGGTAAGCCGCTCGGTGGTAAGCAGGCTGTTGATCTGCTGGGTCCCGCTGTCGAGGGTGATGAGATAATCGCCCGCGGGACGATCAATCGTGACATCGTCAGCCGCGCCGGGCAGGTCAGGATTGCTGGACCAGTTACTCGGAACGGTCCATTGGCCGTTGTCATCGACAATCCATTCCACGGCATCGGCGCGTAAGGTTGAGGTTGCCAGAACAGGCAAAACGGCCGCCAGCAAAACGCGAGAACGGTTACGCAGCATAAAACCCTCCTTGAAATGTTCCGAGCAAACAGCAGAAAATATGTAACCCTAGGAAGCGGTACTCTAGAAAGGCATGAGTAGCGTTGCTATCCCCCAAATTGGAGGGATTCCGTTGGATAAAACCAGGTGGAGAAAGCAACCGCACCGAAGCGCAACAGGTGGCGGCAGTGGGAAGAGTCGATGTGTAGATGGAGGAGGGAAAAAGAAAAATCCTCCGGTGTTGCCGGAGGATTCTGAGCGTATCACTGCTTTGCTGGGTTGAGCAGGAAAATGACCCCGACGGGATTCGAACCCGTGTCGCCGCCGTGAAAGGGCGGTGTCCTAAACCACTAGACGACGGGGCCTTGCTGAGGGGCCGTACACTATGCAATTTTTTCGCAGTTCGTCAATGGGTGTGCGCCAAAGGAGAACTGTTTCACCCATTTTTCGCCGCCAAATGCCTGGTTTTTTCAGGCAAAATCGGCTGATTTGTCGATGCGCGGACTCTTTCCAGGCAGTGTGCCTTTGCGCGCAGAGGTCTGGGACGATTTCTCTGTTCCATGCCCTATCGCACCGATTCATCGACGAACCCAGCCGTTTATCATCCTTACGGTGGACGCGAAGCACTGTTCGGATCGGCCTTCCTCACCGCATTTGCCGTCTCCGGTCAGATGAAAGGCTCCGGATCAGCATGCAGATTGAGGACGTCCTCCGCGTAAAAACGCGGCCGGGCATCCGGTTCGCGAAGCCGCGCCATGCAGGAGCGGAGCTGGAACCGGTCTACATGACGCACATACAACACACTCGCCGGCACGTCCTCCAACATGAAAACCTCTGGATAGCTGGCTGGGTGCTCAGGAACCGGGCCGATTTCCGCGGGTGTGCGGTTTAAACCGCCCAGGGTCTCAACCTGCAGGTTGTGGATTTGCAGGTCTTCGATACGGCGATTCGGAATTCCTGAAATCACCGAGGGATGAGTCGCTCCAGTAGCCACGATGTTCGACAGCGCGATCCCGCGCAACATACCGGCTTGCTTGCGCTCGCCCCCCAGGCGTTCACCCAGGCGAATAAACAGCGGCGTGCGAGCATTGAGAATGGTGATATTGCTGCAAGTGACATTGCGGACATTGGCGCCGTCGACGGTTTCCAGGGCGATGCCCGAGATCGTCCGCTCGATCGGGCGCACGGTCTCCGGGCTGTAAATGACTGAATTGCTGAACGTGACGTTTTCCACGTCATCCTGTGTTTCCGTGCCGATCTTGAACCCGTTACAGCCCGAGTAAATCCGGCAATTGGTGACCGCCACGTTCCGAATTGGAGCAGGCGGCACCACCACCCCCTTGGTCTTCAAGACAATCCCATCATCGCCGGTTTGAATGGTGCAATCGGATATGAGTACATCCGAGGAACTGTCCACATCAATCCCATCTGTATTGGGACCGTGGATAGGATTCACAATGTCGATCCCGTGGATTTTCACGTCACGGCAGGCAATCAGATGGCACGTCCAGCTACAGGCATTGATCAGGTGGATCCCGCTGAGCTGTACATGCTGGCATCGCAGAAAGGCCACCAATCGGCTTGGCCGGGACAATTCCCGCATATGGTCGTACCAGAACTGGATCACTCCCACCTTCATCACATCCGGCCGTCGGGAACGCGGGCTGTCCAGTTTCCGCCAGTAGCGCGGGCCCTGGCCGTCGATCGTGCCACCGCCGGTAATGGCGATGTCAATCGCGTCGCGGGCGAAAACCAAGGCCGTCATCTTTGCTTCACCCGGATTGATCGGCAGATAATGAGGCGCATTGAATATGCCCCGCAGCGTTGCGCCGCGCGCCAGATGAAGTTCAACCCGATCCTTTAACTGGATCGAAGCGATCATGTAAACACCTGGCTCGACCACAACGCGTCCCCCACCGGCAGCGTTACATGCATCGATAGCCGCCTGAATCGCGGCTGTGTCATCTGTCTGGCCGTTTCCGGTTGCTCCGTGCGATCGAACACTGAATTGCACTGCAATAACCTCGTGTAAGCGTAAAATACCATTAAACGTAAGCACAGCCATATCCGGCTGTGC
>CAZSJB010000029.1:11187-13754 GCA_964606625.1 uncultured Tepidisphaeraceae bacterium
CCGATCGTCCCTGGTCCCTACAATGCACGCCTCGTTATACAGCCAACCTTGCCGAGCAAGCTTATGACCCGACTGTGTGTTGCCATTTTCGCATCCGACCCATCCGCTGCACGCCGCGATATCGCTGCCGCCGCTGAAGCGGGTGCCGATATGATCGAACTGCGGGTGGATGACCTGACCACGCCGGAGCAGATCCGCAGCCTGCTGAAGATTTCGACCCTTCCAGCGATCGTCACTTGCCGCCCGACCTGGGAGGGCGGCCGCAGCACACTGTCCAACGAACAGCGCATCAACCTGCTACAGGAAGGCGCCGCCGGCACGGCTGCTTATGTCGATATCGAGCTGCGCGCCCTGCCGCCTGACTTTTCCTCCCAGCCGCGCGAGCAGCGCAGCGGCGTGATCTGTTCCAGCCATGACTTTAATGGCCGTCCCGAGCGCCTGTGGAATATTGTTTCGGATCTCAACAACTCGCCCGCCGACGTCGCCAAGATCGTCTGGACGGCGCGGCATATTCGCGACAACCTTGAAGCCTTTGAGATCTTGCTCAACCGCCAGAAACCCACCATCGCCCTGTGCATGGGCGAAGCCGGACTGATCTCGCGCATCCTGGCCAAGAAGTTCGGTGCGTTCCTGAGTTTCGCATCGCTGAGCAGCGACAGCGGCACGGCATCAGGCCAGATCACCGTTCAGGATATGAAGCGGCTGTATCGCTGGGATGCGATCGGATCTGATACCAGGGTTTACGGCGTGGTGGCCCAGCCGGTGGCGCATTCGATGTCACCCGCCATTCACAATGCCGCCTTTGATGCCACGCACTACAACGGGGTTTACCTGCCGCTGCTGGTCCAGGGCGGCTACGAGAGCTTCAAGGCGTTTATGGAGACCTTCCTGGCGTTTGAACGTCTGGATCTGTCAGGACTGAGCATCACATTGCCGCACAAGGAAAACGCGCTGCGATATCTCAAGGAGAAGGGGCATCGCGTCGAGCCGCTGGCTGAATCGATTGGTGCGGTCAACACCATTTCCATTGCCCGCAAAGAGGGAGAGGTGGAACTGTACGGTTTCAATACCGACTATGCAGCCATCCTGGACAGCATCACGGCTGCTCTGCAAATCAAGCGGGAAGATCTCGCCAACCGGCGGGTTGCCGTGATCGGCGCCGGCGGGACGGGACGCACTGCGGTGGCTGCCCTGGCGGCATATGGCGCTACGGTCGTGGTGTACAACCGCACACTCGAACGGGCCGAGGCACTGGCCAATGAGTTCAACGGCCAGACCGGCAAGGTCGTGGCAGCAGCGATGGACAAGCTGTGCAAGTCCTGCTGTGACATTTATGTGAACACCACGAGCGTCGGGATGTATCCGAACGTGGACGTAACGCCCTTTGGTGAGGACGCCCCGCCCTTCACATCGGATACGCTGGTCTTCGACACGATTTACAATCCGATCAAGACACGCCTGCTACAGATGGCTGAGGCCAAAGGCGCCCGGACTATCAGCGGTGGGGAGATGTTCGTTCGACAGGCGGTTGGACAGTTTGAGGCGTGGACGAAACAGCCGGCACCGATCGACGTCATGCGCCGTGTGATCGAGAATCGCCTTCGGAGCGATCACGATCCGAAGAATCCATCGGACTCCCAAAGGTAGGCGGCAGCTGTGGCTTCCTCATCCACATTTTCAGCCGATTCGCGTCTTCGGGCAGCGGGATTAAAGCGAACCCCCGTGCGCCTGGCAGTGCTGGAACTGCTGGCTGATTCCGATACGCCGCTAGCTGCGCCGCAGGTAATCGCCGCCCTGCCCGACAATCCTGATTCAGTCACGGTTTATCGCACCTTGAACACCCTGACGCGCAAGAAACTGCTGCATCGCGTCCGAGGAGATGATCGCGTATGGCGATACGCCCTGTCTGATCCGTCAGCGGGATCCCAACACCACAATCACGCTCATTTCGTCTGCGAGTCGTGCGGCAACATTGAGTGTCTGCGCGATGTTCCCCTGCCCGAGAAGCTCATGCGGCAATTGATGCCTGCCCCGCCATACCAGGTGTCCTATTCGGAAATCCTTTTGCATGGCCGCTGCCCGCAGTGCCTGGATTGATCCGAATACGACTTAAGCGCGAACAACCGCTGCACTGGAAACTGATTCAACGTATTCAGATTTGGCTTTACGCCGTCGATCGATACGCAAGGTGGATTCGGTGACCATGAACCGAAGTCCAAAAGAGGCCACCCACTGGGCAGTTGCCCACAGCATGAGTGTACCCGCCATCATCTCTCCCACTTCTTCCATCAACACCAGGGTATGCACCTGGAGACTGCCGTCGGGATAGAGATTGGCCAGCAGTTCGAGGCCGACAGCACTGAACAGCAGCAGGCCGATGCCGGCTGCATAGGTTCGGATAACCCCCGTACGACCCCGCAGGAAGGGCCAGATTGCCCACGTGATGCACGTCAGCATCACCAGGAAGACTGGCACAACAATGCCCACCCACATCCCGGTGCGCAGGAACTCAAGTCCCCACCTATGACCGATGGTTTCGTGGATACTGGCCACCTCGTCCATCGATA
>CAZSJB010000030.1:0-13597 GCA_964606625.1 uncultured Tepidisphaeraceae bacterium
TGGTCGTCGATCTCGTTGAAGGTGTCGGTGTCAAGCACCATCGACACCCGGCTGGTTGGCGGCGCCAGACGGGCAACGCGCTGAGCGTCGGATAGTTGTGGAAAGGTGGACATGGCGGGCAATGTACCCCGGAATGTTTACCGCAGCCATTTCCCCAGCCGGTTCTGCTACGCGGGTGGCATCCGGTGCAGATCTGGAGGACGGTGGGTCAAAGGTTGGCTGCGTCTTCCCATGCGCGGCGCATGGCAGTGGCGCGGCTGGTGAGGTCATCGGGAGACTGATCCGGTCCGGTGACGAGGGTGGATCCGGCAGCTACTGCCACTGCGCCAAATTGCCGCCATGAGGGGATATTGCCGGCGGTGACCCCGCCGGTGGGGACGAAGGCCACATCGTCCAGGGGAGCGCGCAGCGACAGCAAGTAGGTTGGGCCCAAGGCGTCGGCGGGGAAGAGCTTGAGCATGCGACACCCGGCGGCCGCTGCCTGCTGGGCTTCGGTGGGGGTGAAAACGCCGGGAAGGTGCAGCACTCCGGCAGCCAATGCAGTTTTGACGGATTCGGCATCAAATCCCGGTGAAATCAGGAATTGCGCGCCAGCATCGATGGCTTGCCGGGCCTGCTGAGCCGTACGGACGGTGCCCGCACCGATCAGCAGCCGATCCTGCCCATGCTCGCGGAGCATGGCAATGTGGTCGAGGGCGCCGGGGCTGTTGAGGGTGATCTCCATTGCCCCCAAACCGGCTGAGGCAAGGATATCGGCAATTATGCGAATCTGGTCGGCTTGGTAGGTACCGCGGATAATTGCGATGATTCCGCCAGAGCGAATGCGGTCGATGGCGGCGTCGATGTTCAAGGGACTCATGGCCATGATTTTTCAGCGGGGATGATAGCAGGTAAATGCTTAAATTGTGGACGGTGGGATTGGACGGAAGGTTAATTTTAGGGTATAATTGGAAACTTGGCGTTGCCTTTGCCAGCCCGTTCCCAGCCGTTTGCGGCTGACCCGTCTGGACGGATGCGAAATCGCAAAACGAACCCATTGGAGGTTTGCCCAATCGCCGTTTTCAGAGTGTTATCGCGGTTTTTGAGTTCGAGCATGTTACAAAACGAACCCAAACGAACCCAAACGAACCCATTCAGCCGTTTCCGCATATACTGATGCATACCCGCCCGCCCGATGGGCCAGCCGCCCAGGGCGCGGTGAAATCATCCGTAAAACAGCTGACCCGAAGTCAGCCAATAGAACCGCACTGCATCGTTGGCTATAGTAGAGGGTGGGTTTGAGTTTCCATTTGCCCCGTAAGGAGTTGTACGAATGCCCGGCATGACAATGACGGAGAAGATTCTGGCCAAGCACGCTGGCCGCGCCCATGTGTCGCCCGAAGAAAACATCTGGGTGGACGTGGACATCCTGATGACCCCCGATGTCTGCGGGCCGGGTACGATTGGTATCTTCAAGGAAAAATTCGGCCAGAACGCGAAGGTATGGGATACCGAGCGCGTGGTGGTCATCCCCGACCATTACATTTTCACCGCCGAAGAGAAGTGCCATCGTAACGTGCAGATCCTGCGGGACTTCGTGCGTGAGCAGGGACTGAAATACTACTACGACCCCGAGTTCGTCACCAATGAACCGGGCATGCCCAACCCCTACCGCGATCCGACCAAGACCAGCTATAAGGGCGTCTGCCACAAGGCACTGCCGGAAGAAGGGCATGTGCGCCCTGGCGAGATCCTGCTGGGGACCGACTCGCATACTTGTACGGCTGGCGCATTTGGGCAGTTTGCCAGCGGCGTGGGCAATACGGATGCCGCCTTCACCCTGGGCACGGGCAAGACCTGGCTGAAGGTGCCCGCCACGATGAAGTTCACCTTCCACGGCGAGATCCCGCCTTACCTGACCGCCAAGGACCTGATCCTGGCGGTCATTGGCGAGATCGGCGTGGACGGCGCGACCTACCGCACGATGTATTTCGCCGGCGAAGGCATCGCCAGCCTGACGCTGGAAGATCGCATGACGTTGACCAACATGGCCATCGAGGCCGGCGGCAAGAACGGCGTCTGCGACGTTGACGAAAAGACCCTGCAGTACGTCCGTGCTCGCAGCAACCGGCCAGACTGGGAGGTCTTCAAGGACGACCCCGACGCGAAATACCACAGCACCTACGAATGGGATCTGGCGACAATGGAGCCGATGGTCGCCAAGCCGCACTCACCGGACAACAAGGACACTGCCTACAACTGTCGGCATGTGAAGCTCGATCGGGCCTACATCGGTAGCTGCACCGGCGGCAAGATCACCGACATGATCTTCGCTGCCAACATCCTGGTGGGTAAGCAGGTGAAGATCCCAACGTTTGTTGTCCCCGGCAGCACCGAAGTGCACCGCGACATGAAGACGTTAAATCTGCGCGGCGTGCCCAAGGACAGCAACGAGAAGAGCATCGAGGAAGTGCTGGCCGACGCCGGCTGCATCATCGGCCCCAGCGGTTGTGGTGCCTGCCTGGGTGGCCCGCCGGACACCTTTGGCCGCCTGAACGAGCCGCTGAACTGCATCAGCACGACCAACCGCAACTTCCCCGGCCGCATGGGCCACAAGGAAGCGGGTGTCTACCTGGCATCGCCCCTGACCGTGGCTGCCAGCGCCCTGACCGGCTACGTCACCGATCCGCGCGACTACGTCCAGTCTCGCATCGAAACCGGTATGGCCGGGGTGGTGTAAGCAGACAAGGTCCCACGCGAAGTGGTGAAGCAAGGGTGTTGCAATAGCCGAATCAGGTGGAAATCGACAGTCAGCCTGCATGTTGAATGGCTGATCGGTTGGACCCTCGGTCGCGAAACCCGCTTTACAGCTTCGCGTGGGATCCGGACATGCGTTTCATATCGGTGGTGACAGATGGCCCCCGACGCCGGCGAGGTGGCTGGTCCGATGGGGCTATCTGGTTCGGAAGGGGATTCCGTCACCAAACACCGGACCAGCCGCCTCGACGGCGCCTGCTATGCGGTGTATCGGCTCAATCGGGTAAGCGACCTTATCTGTAATTCACTTCGTCCGCTTTGGCAGGATTCGGATTATGCCGGTTGTGACGCGTATTACGGAGCAGAGGCGACGCAAGAACCGGCGAAATGTCCATCTCGACGGAGCGTTTGCCTTTGGTTGCCATGTCAACGTCATCGCCCGGTTTCGCCTGCGCGAGGGGATGGAACTGTCGCCCGAGCAGGTGCGGCAGATCGAGCAGGGGGAGATTCGTCAGGAATGCCTCGATGATGCCTTGCGGTATCTACAGTCCCGTCTGCACAGCCGGATGGAGCTGCGTCGCAAGCTGATGCGCCGTGAATATGGCGAATCGGTGATCGACAGCGTGCTCGATGATCTTCAGCGGATGGGGTATGTGGATGATGAGCAATTTGCCCGGACGCGGGCACAGTCGGCGGCCACGTATCGGCACTACGGTCGACGACGGGCCTTCATGGAACTGCTGAAAGCGGGCGTTGCGACGGAAGTGGCTGAGCTGGCCCTGGAGGCGGTTTACGGGCAGCACGATACGCTGGAGAGTGCCCGGCAATTCGCGCAAAAGCAGGCGCCGCGGTTGGCACGGCTGGACCCGATGGTGGCGCGGCGCCGCCTGGCAGGGATGCTTCAGCGACGGGGGTTTGCATATGAGGACGTCAAGCAGGTGATTGACGAGGTTTTGGGGTAGGGAAGACGACGAAGCTCAGGCAACGCTCGCCCCTATAGGAGGCATTGGCGATAAAGCGTGACCTGATCGATCGGATGCATATGATGGAGGATCCGATGTCGACCAGCACTCACAGTGATCTTCCGACTCCGCTGCCGCGCCGCGGTTCATTTGCGGCTGCGATGCGCGCGCTGGGTCATGAGGATCTGCCGGAGGTGGTCCTCCTGGGTGACGTGCCGCATCGCCGTGTCCGGACGGTTAAGCACGACTTTTTTGCTGCGACAGGTTTTTACGCCGATGCCCACGGTCGGTGGGCGGTGGTGAAGATTGCCCGGCGGACAGATTTCCTGGGGATTCCGCTGACATGGCTGGGCAAGTTCCTCTGTCGGCGGGAATTGCGGTTCTATGCTGCCCTCAGCGATCTTTACAACGTACCGCCCGTTTTGGGCAGAATTGGTGAAACGGGATTCGCGCATGCTTATGTGCGGGGCGCACCGCTCAGTAAAGGTGCGACGATTCCTGATATGTTCTTCGATGAGTTGAACCAGTTGATTGCCACGCTGTATCAGCGCGGCATCGCCTATGTGGATACCAACAAGCCTGAGAACATTCTTCTGGGTAGCGATGGTCGGCCGCATCTGATCGATTTCCAGATCAGCTACAGCCTGGATGACCTGGGGAATAATCCACTGGGTCGCTGGGTGCTCAACAAGCTGCATGCAGCCGATCGCTATCACGTCTGCAAGCACAAGCGCCGCCTGCGGCCGGATCTGCTACGACCTGAGGAAGCAGATCTCGCCCAGCGCCGCGGCTGGCTGATCCGGCTGCACCGGTTCATTACCAAACCCTATTTCCTTATTCGCCGTCGTACGATGCGCCGCCTCCAGGAGCGCGGACATATCGTGTCGGCTGGCAGCAACTGACAGCCAACTCCATGAACGCACGCTTCTTCAATTGTCGTCGAGGATTCTGCGGTGCTCTGACAGGCGCTGCGCTTGTTGTCATGTTTCCCGCGCTAGTTCTGGCGCAGGATGGAGGACGGGATGTCGTATCGCCGGAGCAGGCTGCGGAGGTCGAAACCTACCGGGACATCCCAACGGAGAAGCTGTTTGAGCAACTGCGCGAGGCCTTCAAATTGGCAGAGGCGGATCAGAAAGCGGACGCACTGACCTTGCGGTTTGTGCGCGAGGATGTCTTGCTTGTGGTCGAGGGGAATGAAGTGCCGGCTTCGGCGGGGATTGAGCACACCTTTCACTTTTTCCGCTGCCCCTGCGGGACGATGCTTACCCATGGGGCGTTTCTGTTACAGGATTATGAGGTCAATGACGTGATCGATACCCTGCGGGAGAATCCGCGGATCAAGATCGTCAGCACGAGCGCATTTCTGCTGGGAGAGCATCCGCGGCTGATCCAACTCCGTTTCCAGGGCGAAGGCCATGCCGATGAACTGGCCCGATCGCTGAACGCCGCCTTCCGATGGATCGGAGAAGCACGCAGCCAGCCGATGGGACCGTAACAGTACGCCGATCAGCCCTGGGTTTAGGCTGGAGCGTGCTCACCGCGCTGTCCGATGACACGGGCCGGTACGCCCACCGCAATGCTCATCGGGGGGATGCTTCGAGTCACCACCGCACCAGCGCCGATGACGCTGCCGCGGCCGATGGTGACGCCTGCCATGATGTTGACGCGACCGGCAATCCAGCAGTCGTCTTCGATAGTGATAGGCGCATCGCACATTCCCTGGCTGCGGATGGGGCGATCGGGGTCATCAAAGACATGGTTCGAAGCAATCATCATCACCATCGGTGCAATGCGCACGTTGTTGCCGATGCGGATCAGCCCTGACTCGGGGCCGTGGTTGGCGTATCCCACGAGGATGCTGCCGGTCTGGATGGAACAGTCGTCGCCGATCCGGATGTTGCCCTGTAGCGTGACGCCGGCTGCCACCACGCAGCGCTCTCCCAGGTGGATGGCGCTTGCACGCGGATGGATGCGTGCGGTGGGATGGATCCGGCAACTGGGGGGGGCGGTTACGTGCCTGTGCCGCAGTGCCAGGCGTCGACCACACCAAAGCGTCAACCGCTGCCCAAGCGTCTTGTTCTCAGGCATGCTCACGCCGCCATCCAACAGCGTCCAGAGGAGGCTCATGACAGGATAATCTCCCTCAATACGGCGTGGGGGCCCGGCAGGGTATTGCACAACAGCCGATCCCCCGACGGGCTGAACACCGGATGGTGGCAGACGCGCAGCGGATTGCGCCCGCCGGTCTCTCGTTCGCCGAGGTATTTCGGCAGCCGCACGCGTGCCAGTTCCTCTCCGGTCTTTCGCGAAATGAACAGCACCGCACCATGCTGATCAGGGCCGCCTTCGTCGGTGACGATCAGATCCTCGTCCGCGGGACTGACTGATGGATGTCCACCACTGGCGTGATCGCTGAGCTTGCGGTAGCCGGTTCCGTCGTAGCGAACTTCAGCCAGGCACATCCGGGACGGATCGGAGGGATGCGGGCCATAACCGATGAGGCGTTCATTATCCGGCTGCCAGCCCCAATGCACGCCGCGGCGACCGAAGCTCAAATCGACCGCGAGGTGGATCTGCTTCATCTCCCGGTCGGATGTGAAGACGTATCCGATGCGGGGTTCGCCGCGTTCCTTCACGACGCAGTGGTTGCCGAAATAGAACAGAAACCGGCTGCCGTCGGCGTTCCAGCGCACGCAGTAGGTCATCAACGTCAGCCCTTCATCGGTTCCGAGACGACTGCGTATTTCACGGTCGGCTTCGAGCAGCCGATCACGATTCGGGTGCAGATCCAGGATCTGCTGCGTGCTGAGAACCAGTTGCTCCGACGGCGGATCGAACTGGATCAGCGACATACCATGCCGATCACGCTGCTGGAAGGGGACGGGGGATTCAGCCGGCTTGTATTTGCCGTCTCCATAGCCGGCGGCATAGAGCATGCCGTGGGGGCATGAGACGGCTGGCTCGCCCGAGGGCGGGCAGCCTTCCATGTCGCCATCGATGACGATCTCATGACCTGTCGCCAGCTCACGCCGCACGACCTTCGGATGCATGTGCGTGCCAGCCTGGTAATAGACAAACCGGGCATCCGGTGACCAGCTTTGCCACCTGCCGGTATGCCAGAAGCTGGGCGTTACCGGATGGCTGCCAAAGCGGTCAACAATCGCTCCATCCGGGCCGAGGATAAGAACCTCGCCCACTTGCCGGTCGAGGTCCGCGCCGGCCAGGACGATCCGGCCGGATCCATCTGGCGCGTACGGACACAGGGTGTAATAGCTATGCACACACCAGCGATCAGGAACAGGAAGCTCGCGGGTTTTAAGCGACAGTGGGTTCATGCTGAACCTCAAATCATAGGTGTAGCGCGGCGGCAGAGCTGGATTGCCACGCCCCAGGGATCGCGCAGCATTGCCAGGTGGTCGCCGCTGGGGGTCACCATGGGGGCATCGACCACAGTTGCTCCGGCTTCGACCAAGCGCCGGCAGTCGGCAGGGACATCTTCGGAGACGAACGCCAGATGCATCACCAGCGGATCCATAGCTGTGTAATCGGGAATCGGCGCTTTTTCGTTGCAGTAGATCTCAATCATGACGGACCCGCTTTCATCAGCCAGAAAGCGGGCGTTGATCGGCGGATTGCCCGAACGCACCAGCTTCATCCCCAGGTGCTGGACATACCAGTCCGCCATGGCCACCGGATCAGGAACATTGCAGGCGAAGTGTTCGATTTTCATGAGACATCCATTGATCAGACGGTCAGTCGATGCTGTTCCAGCAGGGCAAACATGAACGGGCCGAAGCTGTGCGGCTCGTCACGATGCGGCTGCTTGTCTTCAATGTACGCCGCGACAGTCCCCTTTCGATCTCCTTCCCCAGGGCAGAGGCAGCCGGGGCAGCTCAATTCGGTGGAAAAATCGGGGTTAATGCAGTGCCGTCGCAGCCCCTGGATGCCGCGATCAAACGCTTCGCGATAGTTCGCCGCATCCAGCAGGCCAGTCCGCATTCCCACACCATAGCCATATAGAATCAGTCCCGTTCCCGATGACTCTTCCCATGCTGATTCCATCGGAATTTCCTGCCGCCACAGGCCGCGCGGGCTTTGGTGGGGCAGCAATGCCGCCGACAGATCACGGAAGTATTTCTCAGCCTTGGGGCGGTGGGGCGAATCCGTCGGCAGATGGAGGACCAGTTCCGTCAAGGCGAGGTAACCCCATCCGTTGCCGCGCCCCCAGTGATCCTGGCTATACAGGCCCGGACCCACGAAATTGCGGCATTGATGCAGCAGCCCGTTCTCTGGATTCAAAAATTCCTCATAGTGGAGAAAGGCCTGATTGGTGGCTTCATCAATCCAGTCCTGACGGTTAAACGCCAGTCCGGAAAACAGCAGGTAAGGCGATACGGCCATCGCCACGTCAATCCATACAAGCTGCTCCGGAGCACGATGGGGGTTGCACATCAGACCTTTGTCATCCCGCACCGCCAGCATCATCTCATCGGCGTAATGCGCCACCAGCCGGCGCGTGTGGTCGTCGGTCATGTGCTGGCGGTACAGCATGTAGGCGCGCGGAATGCCGCCGATGCGGTAGCTGGGAAAGTTGTAGTTCGGATGGGTGTGACCTTCCGGAAATGCACTCAGCAGGGTGCGGCAGCGGTCCAGCAGAGCGGGATCGTTCATCTCCTCAGCCACCTGGCAGAGCGCGTAAATCGCGAGCAACCCGAAGTAATGGCGGACGGGCGCGATCGATTCATAGTGATCGAAAAGACCCACTGCCAGTTCCAGCGGCGGCAGAGTGAGAATCGGATTGTCGGTGGACTGCTGTGTCATCGGGATAGCCAGCCTCCATCTACGGGAATCGTTGCGCCGTGCAGGTAGTCGGAGGCACGCGATGCGAGGAAGACCGCAGCCCCCTTGAGATCGGCGGGGTCACCCCAGCGGCCGGCGGGAATGCGGCTGAGGATCTCCGCATTACGCTTGGGATCTTTCTGGAGGGCGGCTGTATTGTCCGTTGCCATGTACCCCGGCGCGATGGCGTTCACGTTGATGTTCTTGCTCGCCAGTTCATTCGCCATCAGCCGCGTCAGGCCCATCACGCCGTGCTTGCTGGCGGTATAGCTGGGAACGCGGATCCCGCCTTGATAGCTGAGCATCGAGGCGATGTTGATGATCTTGCCCTGAATGCCTTTTTCGACCATGTGGCGTGCTGCGCCTTGGCTGAGCAGGAACATGCTTTTGAGATTGACATTCATTACGTCATCCCAGTCGGCTTCGGTGAACTCCAGCAGCTCGGCGCGGCGGATAATGCCTGCGTTGTTGACCAGGATGTCGATCTGACCGGCCTTTTCGAGAACCTGCTTCATCAGGCTGTTGATGGTATCGCAGGCGCCCAGGTTGCACTGGACCGCGATGAACTTTCGGCCGAGTGCCTGCACCGCTTCCTGGGTGGCGTCGGCAGGCCGCGTATGAAACGTGCCGACCACATCAGCGCCCGCTTCCGCCAAGCCGATTGCAATGGCTTGTCCCAGCCCCGAGGCAGCACCGGTGACCAGTGCTGTCTTGCCGTTCAGTTTGAATGCATCCAAGATCATGAGAATCCCTTTCCGTGACAGATCACAGCAGGTTACTGTCAAGCAACATTGTCCGATGGCAGACAGATCATGCAATGGATGATTCGTTTTGCGTTGCACATTCCGCTTGTCTGCTTCAGTGGGGGCGATACGCTGAGGGGGGCACACCCGTCATGCGTTTGAAGAGTCGCGAGAAGTAATAGACGTCGCGGAATCCCATTTCCTGGGCGACCTCGCTGACGCTGTATTCGCCGCTGGCGAGCAGATCCTGGGCGGTCCGGATTCGCAGGCGGTTCTGGTAACGGGTGACTGAGCAGCCGGTCATTTCCGTAAAGAGCAGGCGGAAGCGGGATTCGCTTAGGCCCGCCCGCTTGGCCAGGGTGGCAACGGACTCCACCCGTCCGATGTTGGCGTGCATCCACTGGATGATCGGCTGGATGCGATCGACGTGCAGAATGGAGGGGGCGTTGTGCTGAGTGGCAAGGATATACTGGTGCAGCAGCAACTGTAGATGGCCGCGACAGGCCATGCGGGAGCCCACCTGATCTCTGTTCCAGGTTCGGGCGAGCTGGTCAAAATGGTCATGCAGGTAAGCTGCGTTGTTACAGCGCTGGTAACGCGGCAGGTTCGCAAAGGCCTCGGCTGCGGCGCTGCTGTCCGGACAAAGCTCAAATCCAACGGAAATGAAGGACCAGGGGGCATTCGGATCGCTGCGAGCAGAGTGCTTTGTGCCTCGCGGAAAAAACAGCATGGTGCCTCTGACGGCTTCGAATTCCTCGTTTTCGCACTGGTAATGGGCTTTGCCGGAGAGGGCGAATGCCAAGATATCGAACCGGTCGTTACGCACGTCCCGAATGGCCCAGCCGATGGGCCGGTGGCGGCGAATCACAAACCCGATAGTTCCGATCCGGGCACTGTAGGGATCGGTTTCTACTCGTTCGCGTGAAGAGGACTGGATATTCGTCCGGTTCATGTGAATGACCATATTCCCGGCAAGCGGATTGTGCAAAACTGCACCTTGTCCATGTACGAAACCGCCCGGGGATGATAGGACTGATCCCGTCGTTGTCGTTTTGAGCTTAAAAGGACACCCCCATGTCACAGACAGGCACCATGACCGCTGCGGTCACCGACCGCTGGAACAATATAACGCTTCAGTCGCTGCCCATTCCCCAGCCTGGCCCGGGGCAGGTGCGCATCCGAACCATCCTGGCGGGAATTTGCGGCTCGGACCTGCACATTTTCCAGGGCCATCATCCGACGGCACAGGCACCCATTATCCAGGGCCATGAGTTCGTCGGCGTGCTTGATGCCATTGGGCCGGATACGTCCGTTGACGCCCACGTGGGGGATCGCATCGTCGTTGAGCCCCTGATCAGCTGCGGCACCTGTGAAGCCTGCCGCCGTGGGCAGGTGCATGTCTGCCGGAAACTCAAGCTCCTGGGCATTCATGAGAATGGCGCCTTCGGACAATATTTCCTAGCGCCTGCCCAGAAGGTTATTGCCGTGCCGGCGGGGCTGGATGACCGAATCGCCGTGCTGACCGAACCTTTTGCGGTCGGCGTGCATGTGTGTCAGCGTGCCCAACTTGAACCCGGCGCACGGGCATTGGTGGTCGGAGCCGGGCCGATCGGGCTGATCATTGCCATTGTTGCCCAGGCATGCGGGGGGGAAGTGGTTATCAGCGAGATCAATGAGCAGCGCATTGCGCTGGCTGAAAGCTTCGGGTTCGCAACCATCAATGCCAACCAGGATCCCATGTCCCAGGCGAACAGTCTTACTGCCAATGATGGATTTGATGTCACTTTCGAGGTTTCGGGCACGGCGCCTGGGCTGGAACTGGCGATCAATGCCACGCGTGTCCGGGGCACGATCGTGCAGGTCGGGTTCTTTGGTAAACCTCCACAGGCGGACCTGCTCAAGCTGATATTCAAGGAATTGTCGTTGGTGGGCAGCCGGGTCTATACGAATGAGGATTTCCGGCGCACGGTTCGTTTGCTGGATCGGATTGCGTCCGAGGGACGGATCGATCTAAGTCGTCTGATCGACGACCAAACCGATCTGGCTGGGATTGTTCCCGCTATCCAACGAATGCTGGCGGGGCAGGCGACCGGCAAGATCGTGGTTCAGCCTTCATAGCACCTTAAGAAAAGAAAAGGAGAGCAAAATGGATAATTCACGGATCAAGGATAAGGTCATCTTTGTTACGGGCGCGACCGGGGGAATCGGCGAAGTCATTGTGAAGCGCCTCGCTGCGGCGGGGGCGAAGCTGGCCATCAGCGGACGCAACATTGAAAAGCTCAATGCATTGCGTGATCAGGTCGGTGGCGACTGCTTGGCGGTGCCTGCGGACGTAACCGATGAATCCGCGGTCATGGAGGCGTATGCCGCCATCAAGAAGCACTTTGGCTACATCGACACGCTTATCAACGTTCCGGGGCTGAGCGTGCCGGCCAAGGTGGCCGAAATGAAGGTGGAAGACTTTGACCGTATTCTGAATGTCAATGTCAAGGGCATGTTCCTGCCCTCCAAGCATTTCCTCCAGCAGGTGGATCCGGAAAAGGGCGGGCTGATTGTCAGTATCAGCTCCGAAGCCGGTAAGCGCGCCAATCCCAATGCGCCAGTGTATTGCGCAGCCAAGGCGGCAATGAACATGCTCTCTAACGGCATCGCGCTGCAAACCAAGGAACTCAATGTGCGTGTCACCCTCATCAGTCCTGGCGCCGTCACCACGCCAGGTTTCTGGGGAGACCGAAAAGTGCCGCATGAGAAGTTCCTCAAGCCCGAAGACGTGGCGGATGTGGTGACCTACGTGGTCGGCTTGCCCGAGCACATCGTGGTGCACGATGTCCACTTCGAGCCGTGGCCGTTCTTCCGCACCAAGTAAGGCGGATTTCTTATCCATTGCCCAGCAACCCCGGATGAACACCGATTCACCTGGATCGCGTTCATCCGGGGTTTTCGTGTGCGGCAAGCTTCAGAAGGGACGGGACGTGGTGAATCGGCGACGATTGGATACAATCCCGCGTCATGATTTATCGCATTGATGTTTGCGTTTCCGAGCCCGCGCGCGGAGAGGCTGGCGGCGATCCGGTTGGCACGGCCTTGCGGCACCAGATCCAGGAACTGGGTCGCAACGTCGGTCAGGTCTTCACCAGCCGCATTTTTCTGATCGATACGGATGCTGAGCCCGCCCAGGTACGGAAGGCTGCCACAAAGTTGTTGGCGGATCCGATCGTCGAACGCGCCGAGGTGATTGAACGGGAACGCCCGCCCGCTGATGAAGGCCGAAGCCGCATCGAAATCCACCTCAAGCCCGGCGTCATGGACCCGGTGGCGGAATCGACCGAGATGGCGCTGCGTGACATGGGCGTTGACGTGCGCGAAGTACGCACCGGCCGGGCTTTCCTGCTGGAAGGGCAGATCCCGCGCGAGGAATTGCAGTTCATTGCCGATCGTGTCCTGGCCAATGGCGTGATTGAATCCGTCCACTTTGATGCGTTCATCCCCGAAGCGTTTGAGACGGGGCATCCCTATACGTTCAAGCTCAAGCATGTTCCGATCCGCGATTTGACCGATGATGAACTTCTGAAACTGTCGCGCGAAGGGCACCTGTTCCTCTCGCTGGAGGAAATGAAGACCATCCAAGGCTACTTCCGCGACCACAACCGCGAGCCGACAGACATTGAACTGGAGACGCTGGCCCAGACCTGGAGCGAGCATTGCGTCCACAAGACGCTCAAAAGTGCCGTCGAGGTGTACGACGAAAATGGCAAACATCTGCGGTCGTACGACAACCTCATCAAAGAGACGATTTTCGATTCGACCATGACCCTGATGGGCAAGGGAGAGCAGCAGGCAGCACAAGAATCGCAATCCCGTGAGGCCTTCTGCCTGTCGGTCTTCAAAGACAATGCCGGGGTCATTGCTTTTGACGATGTCGACGCTGTGTGCTTCAAGGTCGAGACGCACAACCATCCCAGTGCCATCGAGCCCTATGGTGGAGCAGCCACTGGCGCGGGGGGCGTGATCCGTGACGTGCTTGGCACGGGCTTGGGCGCCCGCCCGGTTGCCAACACCGACGTTTTCTGCGTCGCTTACCCTGACGCAGCCAACCCGTCCGTCAAAAATCCCTATTCCAGGATTCGCGAGCTTCCCAGGGGTGTCATTCATCCCAAACGCATCCTCCAGCAAGTGGTGGCGGGCGTGCGCGACTACGGCAACCGCATGGGCATCCCGACGCTCAATGGGGCTGTGTACTTTGATGATGATTACCTGGGCAATCCACTGGTCTTCTGCGGCTGCGTGGGATTGATCCCGCGGGACAAGATCAACAAA
>CAZSJB010000031.1:0-13496 GCA_964606625.1 uncultured Tepidisphaeraceae bacterium
TGACGCCGCCGCAAGCGAACGAGCAGTTCCGCATGTCCGAGACCGAGTTCGAGGCGCTGCTGGCACGCGCAGCCGAAACAGGCGCGCGGCGCGCCCTGCATGAGGTCGGCCTCGATGGTCAGGATGCCGCCGAGGACATCCGCGATCTTCGCTCGTTGCTCGCGGGTTTCCGCCTCGCGAAACAGACGGCCGTCCAGACCGCCGTGCGGCTGATCACCACCGGCGTCCTGCTCGCCCTGATGGCCGGCATCGCCATCAAGCTGAAGCTCTTCGGACCGACGCCTTAACCCATCCGCCCGACCCATCAGACCACCGCCCGCCCTCGTCGAGGAGCGGGCTTTTTTGTGCCTGGAGACCTGCGATGACGACCATGACTTACAAACACTGGCGCGACGTGCCCGAGCGCTCATGGCGCTGGAAGAATTTCTCCCCCGCCGAGATCGCCTGCCGGGGCAGCGGCTCCCTGCGGATAAACGAGGAAGCGCTCGACAAGCTCCAGGCGCTGCGCGACCGACTTGGCAAGCCGCTCATCGTCCGTTCGGCCTACCGCAGTCCGGCGCACAACCGGGCCGTCGGCGGCGCGCCGCGCTCGAAGCACATGGACGGCACGGCCTTCGACATCGCCATGGCGAACCACGATCCGGTGGCCTTCGAGGCCGCCGCCCGAGCCGTCGGCTTCCTCGGCTTCGGCTACTATCCGCGCTCGGGCTTCATGCACATCGATCTCGGCCCGGCTCGGCAATGGGGCGAGCGTTTCCCGGTGCGGGCGACGGCGTTCGCCGCGGAAACGGCGCCCGTGCGGGAGGTCTTGGCCGACAGCCGCACGATGAAGGGCAGCGGCGCAGCAGGCGTGGCGACGCTTGGCGCCGCTGGCGTCGAGGTGGCGCAGAACGTCCTGGCGGAGACCCAGACCGCGATCCTGCCGCTCGTGCCCTATCTCGACACCTTGCGCTGGGTGTTCATCGCCGTGGCGCTCGCGGGCCTTGCCGTGACGATCTACGCCCGCATCGACGACTGGAAGCGGGGGCGTCGATGATCGCCGCTCTGTTCACCGGGATCGCCGCCGCCCCGTGGATGCGGGCGGCCCTACGCTACGGCGCCATCGCACTCGCGGTGCTCCTGTTCCTGCTCGCGCTCCGGCGCTCCGGCGAGCGTGCTGGCCGGCTCGCCGAACGCCTCGAAACCTCGGAGAAGGTCAATGACGTCCAACGCCAGATGCTCGATGCGGCAGCTCGCCGTCCTCGTGATCGCAGCGATCTCGCTGACCGCCTGCGCGACGGCCACTTCTGAACCTCGCATGGCTACCGTCTGTCCGCCGGTTGTTGAGTATAGGCCACCATCTTGGCAACGCTGTCGCGCGATATATTGAAATGCTTAGCTGCCTGGCGCTTCGTCATTCCTTCTGAAACAGCCAGCCGAACCCTCAGATAAAGTTCCACGGTGTAGATCCCCTGTCCCTCCTGCGATCATTGCAGAAAGGAAATAGGTGGCCGGATTTTACTCCGCCCGCGGCAGCATTATGCCGCCGCTACCGTGGCCGACTTTTGCACCGCCGCTCTCAATCTTAACTTTAACGGAAAATTCACTTTGCCCATTAGGAGAAAATTGATAATGTGAAACGGAGCTTGGGGTTGCGCTGCTGTCGTTCCATCTGGAGACAGCAGCATCTTCTGGAAGGTTTTCCGGAGATTGATCCCATTGCGCTCCAAGCAGGCGGCACAAGCTTGCAGGGGCAAAACGGATGAGGGTCAATCAGGAGAGGCAAACCACAGTTTCCTGACAAAAAAATCCAGGTAGGCCTGCCCCTGTTCGCGGGGCGTTCTTCTTCGGCCCTCAGCCAAAGCACCTGAGAGACGTCTATCGACGTGGTTCAACAGAACGGCGGATTTCCGTTCGCCTGCAATTGAAGGAGTGACATCATGAAGTTCAAGCTGACGCTTGCAACCGCCACCGCGCTGGGCCTGCTGATGGGCGGCGCGATGGCCGGCGACCGGAACGAGAGCGTGGTCGAACAGTTCGGTGACGACAATACCGCTCTGATCGAGCAGGATGGCGATGGCAACCAGATCGGCCTCGCGTCGCGGATCGGCGTGACGACCGGTTCCTACAGGAACCAGTATCGCGTCATTCAGGACGGCGACAACAACTCGCTGAACGCCCGGCAGGTCGGCAACAGCAACGCCGTTTCGCGCTGGAGCGGGAATTTGAGCGACTCGGTCACGCAGACCGGCGACAACAACCAGATCGACCTGCTTCAGGTGAACCAAGGGACAACCTACAGCGGTAACGCCATTTTCCGCATCGATCAGGATTCGGATGCAGGCACCGGCATCGCCAACAAACTGACGATCGAGCAGGGCGGTGTCGGCCAGCGGTCCCGGAACCTGACACGCCGGATCACCCAGAACAGCATCGGCGCCACAGCCGACAACGAAATCACGGTCAAGCAGGGTATTACCAGCGGCTACGTTGGGGGAACCACCGCGCATGGCGGCGGCAACTTCCTCTACTCGTTGAACCAGACTGGCTCGGGAAACACGCAGGGGATCACCCAAGACGGCCGCAACAACTTCGTCGACACCGTCACCCAGATCGGCGCCGACAACTCGGCGACGATCGACCAGATCGGGCACAAGAACGTCATCGATTCGCTGACCCAGACCGGCAACAGCAATGTGGCCGCGGTTGCACTTCATGGCAACAACAACGGCGGCAGCGCGAGCCAGAACGGGAGTTCCCCGTGGAGTGGCGCGACCAACCTGGTGATCAGCGCGTTCTCGTCGGGATCGCGAGCGGAGGGCGTCGGCATCGCCCAGGGCGTTTTCCTGCAGAACGGCAGCTACAACGATCTCGATCATTCGGCGACGGGGAACGACAACCTCCTGGGTGCGCAGCAAATCGGCATCGACAACAATTATGCCGGCACCGTTGCCGGCGACGGCAACGAGCTTGCCATTCTCCAGAATGGGGACGGGAACAATTCCGCCGTCGCTCTCATCGGCGATGACAACAATGTCGGGGTGAAGTCGATCGGCAACGGCAACACCGCCGACGTGACCCATGCAGGCGACCGCAACCAGAACAGCATCTGGCAGATCGGCAACGGCAACGCTGCAACGGCTTCCGTCACCGGGAACGATAACAATGCGAGCGGCTTTAGCTTGACTCCGGCCTTCGGACTGGCCACCAGCGCATCACTGACACCCGGCCTGCTGGAGCAATACGGCGACAATAATGTCGTCAGCCTGACTGTTGACGGCAACAACAACGTCTTCGCCTCGCGGCAGGGTCTCAACACCACGCCGCTGGCTACTTCGAACAACCGGATCACCGCTACGCAGAACGGCGACAACAATCAGGCCGCGGTCGTTCAGGCCGGAAGCTCGAACATTGCCGCTCTTTCGCAGGCCGGAAACGGTAATTCGATCTCTATCAGCCAGTAAATCCGTCTCGGCCGGGCGCGTCCATCGCGCCCGGCCTCGTTCCGGTCCAGCTTCGTTTCGCGCAACCGCGTTCGCGGCTTTCGCGGCAATTCGGAGATATGCGGATGAAACTTGCCGCCGCGCTTGCGACGGCCGCCGCCGTCACCTTGATGATGGGCGCGCAAGCCCGCGCGGACGATAACTTCTCCAACCTGCTTCAAGCCGGCGATGGCAGTTCGGCCGTGATCCGTCAGTCGCTCGGCAGCGGCAATCTGGCGGGCACGGCAACGCTCGCCGTGCGTCAGATCGGCAATCTCAACGTCCTTGATTTCACGCAGTCCGGCGGCAACAACGAGATCGGAAGCGGGAGCACGGGCTTCCTCCAGCAGTCGAGCCGCAACACGACGACCATTGTCCAGTCCTCCGACGGTAACAGGGTGCTCGACGTTGTCCAGACCGGCATCTCCTCCGGTTTCGGCGCGTATCGGCGCAATACGCTCAGCATCGTGCAGGAAGGCGGCGACAATAATTTGGTCGCACGCGTGGTCCAGACCCGCGCCGGCGGTCTTCTCGCTCTGCCCGGCCAGCCGGGCAACGTCGCTTCAATCGTCCAGAACGGCGCACTGAACACCGTCACCCTCTTTTCCCAGACCGGGCTGCGCAACAGCGCCGAGCTGAGTTTCAACGGCAATGGAAACATCGCCAGCGCGGTTCAGGAGGGCGCAGGCAACACTGCGACCGTCAGCATCGTGGGCGACGACAACCGTCTGGCGCTGCGACAGGCGGGCGGAGGCAATCATGCGGCCGTGACCGTGCATGGTCATGGCAGCAATGCGACGGGCTATTTCGCGGCCGGCGCGCACGGATCGGCCCATATCGGGCTGGCCGATGCGGCGGGCCTCGCGCCCGGCGATATCGTGCAGACGGGCCTCCTCAACAGCATCGAATACGATCTCGGCTCGCTCGACCCGCTTTCCAGCGGCAACAGCTTCGCCTTCTCGCAGGACGGCATCTCGAACCGGATCGAGGGCAGGACCGATGGCATCGGCAACCAGGTCGTCGTGGTTCAGGAAGGCGCCCTGAACCTCACATCGTTCGTCCAGATCGGCAACTTCAACGTCATCGGCGTCAGCCAGCAATAGCCGCCGGCCCGGGCTTCGGACCGGATCAGCCGCCCCTCTGGTTGCGAAAATTATGGTCTGGCAGCGGTTCTGCCCGATGGCGGGTCTGTGCCGCCAGCCGGCACGCCTGCCGAATTTCGCGCGGCCCCGGCGAAATCGCCAAATGTAGCTGGCAAATATAATATTTTTAACACGCCAGCTAATAATAATTCAGACAGTATTACAATTTTGTGACATATTCTGCAAATAATAAAATATACATATAATGCAAGTCAGCTATATGACAGTCATCATGCTCGATTTAACAAAAACTTCATTTTTATCTTTAAGGGAAAATTGATAATAGGAAGGCGCGTTTGGATTGCGCAGACGGTTATCTTTTGTCCGCAAGCTAATGCTTTGGACAAGATAGCGAGAGTCCATCCATCCTCATCCGAAGCAGCCGACACAAGGCTGCACGGGACAAGACAGGTGCAGGGCAGACGGTAGAGAGACGGGCGAGCAAGCAACCACGTTCTGTAGCCTGGCGTCCCGGCGCGCGAGCGGCCGGGAACGACGTCGGTGTCGGACCGAAGCTGCGGCATTTCTCCACCGAACCTGATGCTCTTCACCGAACGGTTACAGCGGAACGACGGACGATGGTGTCCGTTCGCAATCAGGAGTGGAATCATGAAGTTCAAACTGACTCTGGCGACCGCCACGGCACTCGGCTTGCTGACGACCGGCGCGATGGCCGGCGACAACAATATCAGCTGGGTCCAGCAGAGCGGCGACCGCAACAGTCTCCTTGTCGAGCAGGACGGCTCGGACAACATCGCCGGCACCCGTTTCGGCACCAGGAACTCGTTCCTCTCGCAGAGCGGCAACGACAATCTGATGGAAGTTCGCCAGAGCGGCGACGGGAACAATGTCGGCGTCAATCGTCATGTCAATTCCGGCGCCTCTCAGAGCGGCGGCAACAACCAGCTCTTCATCACCCAGCAGTCGGGAACGGGAACCGTCAACAACGGCAACATCGTGCAGCAGGTTATCCAGCGCAGGAGGACCGGCACGAGCGGCGTGTCCACGGATGCCGACGGCGTGATCAACCGGGCGACGATCGAGCAGCGGCGGCCGGATGGCTCGACCGGCAGCGCGGCCCATATCGTCACCAGGGTCGAGCAGACCTTCGCCGGAGGCGCCGGCGCCGGCAACTCCGTCAAGATCGTTCAGGTCGGCGATGATCCCACCCGCGGAAACGTGGTTGGAGGCGCCTTTCCCGGGGCGGCGGTCGCAATCAATCAGGGCGGTGCTTTGGGCGGTCACGGCAACAGCGTCGACGTCCTGCAGAACGGGGCGGCGAACAACCTCCTGCTCATCCAGCAGCTCGGAAACGGCCACGAGGCCAACGTCTCCCAGACCGGCACCGGAAACTACGTGAAATGGGTGCGGCAGGAGTCCGGCGACAACAACACGGCAACCATCTCGCTTGACGGCGCCAGGAACGGCGCGTCGGCGACCGGCGGCACGATCGGCGCGTTCACGTCCGGCCGCGGTGCGGAGGCGGCTGCCGGTGCCCTATTCGTGTCGAGCGTGTACCAGACCGGCGGTTCGTTCAACGAGGTCGAGTATCGGGTTGTGGGCGGCAACGACAATCAGTTCGGCTTCCGCCAGCAGGGCAGCGACAACCAGGCCGTCGGCATCCTGATCACCGGCGACCGCAACGAACTCGGTGTCAACCAGCAGGGCACCGGCAACCGTCTCGATCTCAGCACGATCGCCGGCAACGACAACATCATCGGCCTGATCCAGACCGGCACGGATAACGTGGCGGAGGTCAATGTCTCGGGCGACCGCAATGTCGGCTATGCCAATTTCACGACTGGCCCGGCCGCGGCGCTGGCCGCAAGCCAGGGCCTGAGCGCTGGCCTGCTGGTGCAGAACGGCACCTTCAACCAGGTGTCGCTGACGGTTGGTGGCGGCACGGACAACGTGTTCGCTTCGTTGCAGGACAACAGCGGCGCAGTCACCGGTTGGAACAAGATTACCGCGACCCAGAACGGTAGCTTCAACCAGGCTGCGGTCGTCCAGCTGGGCAACCAGAACACCGCGAATCTGAGCCAGACCGGCTCCGGCAACAGCGTTTCGATCCAGCAATAACTGGCCGGCAAGGGAAGGGGCCGGACGACCGTCCGGCCCCTTCTTCAACGCAAAAGCATGGCAAAAGAAGCGGACGTGGCGCGGCAGACGAGCAGCGACACAGTGAATTCAAGCTTCCCCTTGCAGCCCGCCGCAATGGGCGCGACATGCTTCAAGGGCGCGCGCAGCCTCAGTCGTCGCACTGGTTGAGGAAGGTGACGATCGGCCAGCGGTTCTGCCTGATGGCGAGCTTGCGCAGCCAGCCGGCCTGTTCGCCGAACTCCGCACGGCACCAGACGCCATCGGAGGCCGTGACGCAAACGCTGGCCGCCACGCAACTGTTGGCCGGAACGACGCCGATGACACTGGCGTCGTCGCGCGCTTCCGTCCGGGCGTTGAGGTTAGCGATGATCTTGATCCGCAGCGGGCTGTTCGCGCTGGCGGCGGGCTTGTGCAGGTCCCCTTCGACCGCGCAGCGATCGGAAAAACCGAGATAGTAACAGCCGCTCGCCCGCAAGGCGGCTTGCAGTTGTTCGGCGGCGCCGACGACGCCGGCGCGCTCGATGATGATGGGCTTGCCCGATCTGGTGGTTCCGCTCATGCGGCGCTGCGTGCCGCCGAGCGACGCGACCGCCTCTCCATCTGTCGTGAAAAATGCCATCTGGCCGTCCGCAAGGCCCCATGCGGAGACATCGGCGAACTCAGCGCTGCAGGTCGCCTTGTCGAGCTTGTAGCGGCCGTCCTCGGCCTCCTGACCGAGCGTGATGCGGCAAATCTGCGCGCCCTGCGCGAAAGACTCGTCGAAAATGCGCCACTCGCCCGCGAAGGCCGCGACGAACTCCGCTTCGGTCTGCGCTGCCGCACTGGAAGCCGTGCCGACAAGAGCGGCCATCGCCGCCACCAGGAATCCGATTTTCAAGATTTCCCCCTGCTCCTAGATGCCCTGACGATCTATCGAACATTACGACAGGCAAGACAATATCGGAGAGTATATCGGCGTCTAGTTTTCAGCGGCAGACAATGTGGCTTCCGAAACGAGCGCGCCATCGCGGGTCAACGTCACCGTCACCGTCAACTGGTCGCCTGCACGATAGGAAACCCCGACGCGGGCGATGTCCGCCTGATCGCCTGCGGCAAGCGTCACATCGCGGGACTGGCGCGTCGATACCGTGCCCGACGAGCCTTTCCTGTCGACGACCATCTCGCCCTTGAACGCGCCGGCCTCGATCGCGAGCGCGGTGCCGACGACCTCGATGCCGTCCTCGCCGGCATTGACGCTGATGAGGGCCAGCGCACCGCTCTTCTCGTCAGCCTCGGCCGGCACGGTGAGGCACATGCCAGCCGCCAGCAACAGTTTCCCCGTGATCTCGCGCATCGTCCAATCCTGTGGGCATCATGTTGCCGGCAAGATCAGAAGCCGGTCTGGGTGATCGAGATGTTGCCTGAGTTGGTCGTGAAGACCTCTACGCCTTGGCTCGACGAAAGGTCGTTTCCGATCTGGGTATAGGTGACATTCGTCCCGCTTCCCAGGATTTCGACGGAAGCGCTGCTGCGATTGCCGATCTGCAAGACCTGGCCGCTGCTCCCCGGCCCGGTGACCTCCAGGTCGGCTGTGAGATTGGTGCCGAGCTGCGCGATCAGCCCGTTCGCCTCGTTCAGCGCGAGATTGGCGGTATTGCCGGTGCCCAACTGAACGACCGCGCCGAGGGCCGCGCCGGTCATGGTCACGGTCGCCGAATTGCTCGTGTCGGATCCCGCTTGCTGCATGGCCTGGAAGGGGCTGGTGTCCTGAAGGAGTTGCAGCACCCCGCCGTCGCCCCTCATGGTTATGGTCGCCTCATTGCCCTCGCCGCGCTGGGAAGCCGGGCGAGGCGCGCCAAGCAAGCCGGATTGGATGTCGATGTCGAGGAAGCGCAGCATGGACGGGACGCTGGGACCGATAACCAGGCTGTTCTGCGCGGCCGACTGGTCGATCGTCAGGGAGTTCCCAGCCAGCGAGCCGACCGGGCTTTCCTGCTTGATGTAGACGGCATTGTTGTCCCCCCCCAGCGACGGGCCGGCGGAAAGAAGGGGGACGGCGGCTGCAGTTACGATAGCGACAAGCGAAGCTGCTCGCATTTCGGAATCCTTACCCCGGCAATATTGCTCATATGCATCCTACCACGAAACCTGCGAGATGCTAACAATATTGCCGATCCCGTTCTGGGAAAAGCCGGCATAATTGTTGGTGCCCACCTGCGTCACGGCCGCCTGGTTGGAATGGCCGGTGATCGAGGCATGAAGCGCGTTGCCGCTGCCGATCTGGGCGAATGCGAACAGGTTGGACGTTCCCTCGACGCTGATCGCCATCGTGTTGTTGAAGCCGCTCTGGCGGATCGTGCCCGGCTGCAAGCCGGTGGCAAGCGCCGCGCCGGTGAAGGAAGCCCCCAGCGGCCCGCCGTTCAGGTCGCCATTGATCGTGGCCGTGACGCTGTTGAGGCCGACCCCGCCTGTGTGCTCCTGGGAGATGATCAGACGATTGTCGTTGCCGGTGATCGCGATCTCGGCGCGATTCAGGAACTCGTCATGGGTCAGAAGCACCAACTCGTTGCTGGCCATCGCTCCCGTGGTCGCCGTCAACAAAGCGGCGATCGCCGCTGAAACTGCCCGTGTGCTCATCGCAATATCCCCGTTTCTGTCCGGGGAGTTTGCGTGCTTCGCGCTAAAGGCAGCTTGTGGCGTTCGCTACAATTTTAGGAAAATGACCGAAACGCCCGCTTATGGTTAAGCCAAGTTGACGACACATGATGGAAGGCGGCTATTGGCGGATGACGACAGTATTTCCGGACCCGACCTGTTGCGCGATCGCGACGTTGTTGCTGCCGATCTGCACCATGACGACCTGATTGCCGCTGCCGATGACGGTGCTTTCGGCCACGTTCCACCCGCCCTCCTGGTGGAAACCAAAGCTGTTGTCGTTTCCGGTCGTGTTTGCCAGAACCGTGTTGTTCAGGCCCTTCTGATGGAGTTGGCCCGGCCTGAAATCCAGGCTGGGGACGACAGAAGCGGCGAGGCCGGTGAAAGCTGGCGCGAAATTGTTGCCGCTGCCGCGTATGACGACCTCTGCGAGATTGGCGTGGCCGCGCTGCTCGATCGAGAGCCTGTTCCTGTCGCCGAACTGCCGGACGGCTCCGACATTGTCGCTACCATAGACGGTATGGCTGAAGTAGTTGTCGGTGCCGTCCTGGAAGACGGCCGATTCGTTGCGATTGGCCGACTGGCCGTCGAGCGCGGCGATCGAGATGATCGCGTCGTTGTCCTCGCCGAATTGCCGCGTGCCGAACTTGTTGTCCGCACCCGTGATGGTGATGGTGGCACGGTTGTAGTCACCGATCTGGACCACATTGGACTGCGCCGCGCTGACGGCCCGCGCGGCAACCGAGAGGAAGTCGCCGACGCCGCCGTTGCCGGTGCTGCCGTTGTCCTCGCTGTCGAGCGTCACGTTGGCGATGTTGCCGAGAGCGGAAGCGCCCAGAAGTGCGTTCATCTGAAAGATGCGCTGGACCACGTTGTTGGACCCCAGCATCACGACCTGGGAGAAGTTCCGGTGGCCGAACTGGTGCAGATACTCGACGAGATTGCCGCCGGCGAAACCGGAGAAAAGGCCCTGCGCCACCGAGGCGACGTTACCGCCACCAACCTGGCGCACGTCGTGCACCTCGTTTGACTGATTTTCCTGCGTGAGTGCAAATTCGTTCGCTCTGCCATCCTGATAGAGCGCGCCGAGATAGTTGCCGTCATTCAGCCCGCCGCCGATCTGGGTGATCGTTGCGCGGTTGGGGGCCTCACCCGTTCCGGTGTAGATTTGGCGGACGGTGCCTACGGCGTGTCCGGCCTCTCCACTGCCACCTTCTTCGCTCTGGAAGATGCGGAGAATGTTCGTTGGCTCCATCAGCAGGTAGGCGCTGCGCTGGAGAATCGCCCCGACGATATTCGTGCCCTCGAAGGCATCGCGCGCCGTCTGCTGCGTAATCGAAATCTCGTTGCTGCCGCCGATCTGATTGATGCCGGTCGGCGGAGCCTCATAGGGCGCTGCGCCGACCTGGTTGCGGTGGCCGAACTGATTGATGGTCAGGACGTTGTTGTCGCCGTCCTGGTTGAGACGCAAGGCAATGTTGTCCGCGCCGGCCTGGTTGTTGCGCCCGGTCTGGTCGATGGTGATGGTGTTGGTGCCGCCGACCTGGCCCAGCCATGTCTCGTTGCTGATGTTCTGCGCGGATGCGTCCATCATCCCGGCCGCAAGCAGCACGGTACTCCCGGTCAGCAGACTGAAAGATCGCAGCATATTTTTCACCCTCGCCCCGCGAAGCGATCCGCGCCCCAGATCCCTTCGTAAAGAAAGCGTTAATCGAGGACGACCGGGCTGTCAAAGTGTTTGCCGGCCGGATTCCAGGTATATTGGAGACACGGTAAAGTTCTGGCACGGCAGCGGCCCTGCTCGCTTCCAGGCCTGTTCCGATCACGTGAAATGTCGCGTTTTCTACGATCTGTCGGGCGAAAAGCCGGTCGTGTCCTTCATGGGCTTGATCGAGCCTACGACTTCGCCAGGAGCGGGCGGCGGCGGCAGATCGCTGGGGGGCTTGACCGAGCCGACCACCTCGTCCGGGGCCGCTGGCGGCGGTGTCTGGGGCGGCGTCGGCTGAGGCGCGCGCGGGGCTCGCGCCACGCGAGGCGCGGCGGGAATCGTCTCGACCACATCGGCCGGGTTCAGTGTTGCCGGACGCTGGGTGTTGAAGGCTGCGGGGACGATCTTCTCCCCGTATTTCTCGCCGCGATAGCCTTCGATCACCTTGCGGCCGGCGGCCTGATCCGCGAACGACCAGATGCCAAGTTCGACGCCCTCGATAACCAGCGCGACCACGGCCTTCTCTATGGCTTGCTGAACGGCAAGCTGCTTCGGCTCGTTCTTCGTTATGCCGGCCTCGACTTCCAGAATCCTGTCAAGCTCGATGAAGCTGAAACTGCCTCCCTGCAGCGCCGCTGAGGCGATGTCCTTGTGAACCGTGACGCTGGCAAGAACCTCGCCGGTGTTCGTTGAGACCGCCCGCAGCGTGATGGTGACGGAATCGCGCTGCCAGCGCGCGTGCGGGCCGATGCCGAGATAGCGCACGCCGATGCCGCCGGTATAGACGTTCGTGTCGTAGCCCGTGATGCCGCCCTGCATGATGATGCCGGCATGGGCAAGCGGCGGCAGCACGCTGGCAGGAATCTTTTGCTCTTCCCGGTAGATGCGGCGCATCTCGGTGACGATCTGCCGTTCCTTGAGAATGTCGTCGAGCCGGGCGCGATCGAGAACGGAGAACCAACGCCGTTCGCCGGCGTCCTGCAACGCCTTGATGAGCATCGGCGCGCCGCCTTGCGTCACCGCGCGCGACAAGGTCTGTACGTTGTCGCGTTCCTTGTACTGCCCGGTCAGATCGGGAAAATCATAGACGGCGACCGGAATCCGCTTCACCGGCGCAGGCAAGGTGCGCAAATTATAGCTCTGGGCCGTCACCGGCGTCACCGTCGGCTCATAGATGCCGGGGTCCACAACGGTCTGGCATCCGGCAAGTACCAGCGTCATTGCCGCAACCGCAAAGCGTGCGCGCATCCCCTTGAATGTCTGCATAGTGCCCCTACCCAAATTCACCCCAGATCGCACCCCCGACTGAATCAGGGCAGTTCCTATGGCGTTCCGGTAACCAGTTGCGGCACCACGATCTGGGTGGTTCCGGTCGGATCGGTAATGGTCAGCGTGATCGACGACATTGTGCGATCGAAAATGATGGTCGTGTCGCCGAAGGTGATCTCGCCATAGTCTTGCGGGTTCGCGCCGAAGATCGCCTCGGTGACCTGGCTGGCCAAGGCCGAAAGCAGGCGCCCCTGAAGCTGGCGTACGAACAGGTCCGCATCGCTCGATCCGGTCGTGGAGCCGTCCCCTCCGGTGCCGGTGCCGAGGCTGGTGCTGCTGCCGGCTGTCGCAGTACGCTGCGCGTTCGCCAAGCCGAGCAGGTGGCTGGAATTAAGCGGGTTTCCGCCGAATGACGGATTGATCGGCGTGTAGACGAGATCGCCCGCAAACGCAGCCGGCGTTCCCATGTAGCCGCCGACGATGGCCGCCGCAACGAGCATTCTCTTCATGATAGCTGTCCCCAACTGTCGCAACCTTTGCGGCCGTGTCGCCCAAGCCTCGGCGAATGACTAGAATCAAATCTCCGGCGAGACAATCCGAAATATAGAAATGACGCCGACCGGCGTGCGAATATCGTTGCCGTGTTACCTTTTTGCCAAGATACCTGCCATGCCGACATTTTTCCATAGCGTCATGTCTTGCCATGAAGGAGGCGGAATTTCTCTTGTCCGCAATCGCACGAGCTGCACGATCTATTATTCAACTCAGGTCCACCAGAATCCGCAAAGGATATTGCGCGGACATGACGCGATTGAGATATGATTTAAGTATTTGATTTCATTGGCGCGCCCAACGGGACTCGAACCCGTGTTTCCGCCGTGAAAGAGTTTGAATTTTATGTAATTTAGAGTCCATTGTCGTTCATTGTGAACTAGGAAAAACAATTGCTTATGAAAATCTCTTCCAGCATTGTCCAGCCGCGTACGTAGGCGTATATTTGACGTATATTCGACGGTTTTGGAGCTGGACAGATGGCGAAGACGCTTTCAGAAGCACCTATCACAACAGCGTCGGCGAGGGCAAGATTGGGAAGCGGTGAGTATGCTGAGGGCGGCGGTGCAAAATTCGACCACGGTAGCGGCGGGATAGTCCTGCTGCGGGCGGCGTAAAAGTCGTCCACTT
>CAZSJB010000032.1:0-870 GCA_964606625.1 uncultured Tepidisphaeraceae bacterium
CGGCGATCGTGGGGAACTTTGTACTGCCGATCATGCTGGGCGCCAAGGATGTGGCCTTCCCGCGCCTCAACCTGGCGAGCTGGTACATTTACATGATCGGGTCGCTGTTTTTTCTCTGGATTCTCCTTGGCGGCGTGGTGCGGGCCGCATTTCCCGAAATAGCCAACAGCAGCGTCTCCTGGCTGTTTCCCATGGGCTTGGATACCGGCTGGACGTTCTACACCCCCTACAGCACCGATGAGGTACGCGGCAGCCAGGGCGGTGTCATCCCGGCGACTTTCGGGGCATTCATCCTCGGATTCAGCTCGATCCTCACCGCTGTCAACTTCATTGCGTCGATCCATACCCTGCGGCCCAAGGGAATGACCTGGTTCCGCATGCCCCTGCTGCTGTGGTCCCTGTACGCCACAGCCGTCATCATCCTCCTGGCGACGCCGGTGCTGGCCATCACTCTGCTGCTGCTCATCGCCGAGCGTGCCTTGGGCATCGGCATCTTTGACCCGGCGCTGGGCGGTGACCCGGTGCTGTACCAGCACTTTTTCTGGTTCTACTCGCACCCGGCAGTCTACATCATGATCCTGCCGGCCTTCGGGGTGATCAGCGAACTGATCGCAACGCACTCCCGCAAGCACATTTTCGGATACAGCTTTATCGCCCTGTCGTCGATCGCGATCGCCTTCCTGAGCTTTCTGGTCTGGGGACATCACATGTTCACCAGCGGCCAATCGGCGATGGCAAACGTCTACTTCTCACTGTTGACGTTCGCGGTGGCGATTCCCTCGGCCATCAAGGTCTTTAACTGGTTGGGCACGCTGTATGGCGGCTCGATCCGGCTGACGACCACCATGCTCTACGCTCTGGGCTTCATGG
>CAZSJB010000032.1:880-13306 GCA_964606625.1 uncultured Tepidisphaeraceae bacterium
CGATCGGCGGTCTGACGGGCCTGTTCCTGGGTGCCGTGTCCGTGGACGTCCATGTCCATGATACCTACTTCATCGTGGCCCACTTCCACTATGTGATGATGGGCAGCGTGCTGATGGCGTTCCTGGGCGGGATGTACCACTGGTTCCCCAAGATCTTCGGCCGCATGCCCAATGAGCGTTGGGGCGTGATCGGCGCGATTGTGACCTTTGTTGGCTTTAACCTCGCGTTCTTCGTGCAGTTCATCATGGGCACGCAGGGGATGCCGCGCCGTTACGCCGACTACCTGCCCGAGTTCTGGCCGTACCACCTGATCTCGACAATCGGTGCGTACATCATGTTCCTTGGGCTGATCATCGTGCTGTTCAACTGGATCTGGTCGATGCGCAAGGGCGAGCCGGCGCCGGCCAATCCCTGGGGCGCCAACACGCTGGAATGGCAGACGACCTCGCCCCCGCCTCACGACAACTTCAAGGTGGCGCCGGTGGTTGGCGATCCTTATGATCTGACCCGTTGGCGCTGGGACGAAAAGGAAAAGGGATGGGTGCTGACTGACGAGGCGCGTGAAAACCTGCACGCTGATCCCCAGCGGACGATGGCGTGAAGTCAGTTGCCCGTGACCAGTGGCCAGCTATGAACTGCGGGTGAATGATGCGGGCCAATGCATCATTCACCCGTATCAGAAGAATCACTCAATGTCCGTGTGTCCATCTGCGGCAAGAACAAACCATGACTGAAGCAGCATCCCAACAGTCGGCGATGGAGCAACTGGCAAGCAAGCCGGGGGCACATCATGCGCATGCCCATCCGCCGTTCCTGGCGCATCACTTCGATACGCCGGAACAGCAGTATCGAAACGCCAAAATCGGCATGTGGATCTTCCTCGGAACCGAGATCCTCATGTTTGGCGGACTTTTCCTGGCGTACGCGGTCTACCGGTACAACTATCCCGAGATCTTCTTCTACGCCGCCAACAAGTACCTCAGCACGACGATGGGTGCGATCAACACGGTCGTGCTGCTCACCAGCTCGCTGACGATGGCGCTGGCAGTGCGGTATGCCCAGCTTAACCGCCAGAAAGCGCTGGTCGCCTGCCTGCTGGCAACCCTCCTGGGCGGCGCGGGGTTCATGATCATCAAGGCCAACGAGTATGAACATAAGTTTCACGATGGCGTTTTTGTCAGCCAATGGCTGAACCGCTACAGCGCTACGTATGCCACTGAGGAAGCTTCTCCTCTGGAAGCCCCGGGCGGCCTGCCAGGAACACCGATGGAGGCTCAGCCGGATCCGCAGACTCCTCCGCAGCCGACCGAGGAAACCCTCGCGCAAAGTGATCCGCGCAGCGGCTTGGTCTGGGTTGATCCCAATGCCGGAACGCCCGACGAACCGAAAATCAAGCCCAACTACGTTGCCCCAGCCGGATTGGCGGCCCAACAGCAGTTAGAGCACGCCGATCTGCTCCAGTTCGAAACTCTGAGCCCGTTTGCACAAGAACGCGTCTACACGTTCTTCCAGATCTATTTCATGATGACCGGCCTGCACGGTATCCACGTGATCATCGGCATGTCGCTGATCTTCTGGATTACCCTGCGATCGGTGGCTCCGAAATGGCGCTGGGCACTGGGCGCGCTCGGTCCAGCCCTGATCGGTGCCTATCTCATGTATATCAGTGGCCTGGCCCACTCGCAGACGATCAACATTATCGGGATCGTACTGCTGGTCCTGGCCGCTGTGTGGCTGGTCGGTGGACTGATGCGTTCGCGCAAGATTGCGGCTGGTCAAGGGGACTTCAACAGCGAGTATTTCACGCCGGTCGATATTGTGGGCCTTTATTGGCACCTGGTTGACCTGATCTGGATCTTTCTGTTCCCCTTGCTGTATCTCATCCACTAAACCGGCTCGATGGTTAAGAAAGAAGACGACATGGAGATCACAGAAACCCGTTCGAGCAATCTGGTTCCTCCCGCCCCCGCAACCCGCCATGCAGCCGATGAACACGATGCTGTCGCGCATCCGGTTCCCCTCTCGACGCTGCTGGGTGTTTTTGCCGCCCTCATGGCGCTGACCGTCCTGACCGTCGCCGTCACCAAGGTGGACCTGGGGCCGGCCAACATCTGGATCGCCCTGCTGATTGCGGTGGCCAAAGGCGCTTTGGTCGCCCTATACTTTATGCACCTGCGCTGGGACAGCCCCTTCAATGCCATTGCCTTGATCGCGGCGTTGTTCATGGTGGCCCTGCTGCTGGGAATCGTAATTCTGGATTCCAAGGAGTATCAGCCGAACCTCGAGCCGCCAGCAAGCGGATCGGGACGGATCTTCTACGAATAACGCTTCGATGACTGAATCAATGACTGCTCAGTATGAATCTCCGCATACGCCTCACCGGGCGCAGACCATCGGCATGTGGCTGTTCCTGGCCTCACTGGCGATGCTGTTTGGTGCCAGCATGCTCGGGTATGCGTTGATCCGCCTGACCAGTTCAGCCATGCCTGCCGAGCGGTTCCTCAAGCTGCCTTGGACGCTGTGGATCAGCACCGCCCTGGTTCTAAGCGCAAGCTTCACGGTACACCAGGCTCTGCGGGCGATTCAGCATGAACGCCAGGATGCCCTTCGCCGAAACCTTTTGATAACGCTGGGGCTGGCGATTGCGTTCGTCCTGGTGCAGATTCCGTCCCTGATAAGCATGCTGATGTCTCATGCAGACCTGCGGACCAGCGGGGTGCACCTGTACGGGCTGGTCTTTACACTGGTGGTGGTGCATGCGGCCCACGTGCTGGGAGGCATCGTGGCGCTGGGGCTGGTCATCCGCAAGGCATTTGCCAGCGGGTATGACCATGAGCACCACATTGGGGTGTACCATACCGCCCTCTACTGGCATTTTCTGGACATCGTCTGGCTGGTGATGTTCGGTACGATGCTGCTACTGGGGTAAGCTGCACCCATTGCCTGGGGGCAGTTCTGCCCGATAAACTTACCTCCGCTTACCGCCATTGCGATCCCCGCGGCGCAAGGCTACATCCCCTGCCAGCGATACGGCTGGAAACGGTTAGCGCCGATAATCCTGCGCATAGCCGTGATGCATTTTTCGCTGTATGATAGGGCCGGATCCAGCCGATGTTCGAGGTGGGCCCTTGCCGGGCGAAGCAGGCACCCGGAACCACAAAAATATAACGGAATAATCCGTTCCTGCCGTCCGGTGTGCGCTAATGGACAGTGATTTTCTCAATCTCACCGGCTACTTCTACAACATCAAGGCCTACGGGTGGTGGCGCGTCGCCATCGAGTTGTTCCTTATCGGCCTTGTGGTGAGTTGGGTGGTCGGTTTCCTGCGAGGAACCCGCGGCGCGCGAATGCTCCGAGGGATCGCATTCGTGCTGATCACGCTCTACCTGGTGGTCCGCCTGGTGGCCGACCAGCTTGGCTTGGAGCGCATTGTCTATCTGTTCGAGCGCGTGCTGCTGGTTGCGTCATTCGCAATCATCATCGTTTTTCAGCCGGAACTGCGTCGCGCTCTGATGCGGCTGGGCGAAACCCGACTGTTTCGTTCGTTTTCGACCCAGATCAACCAGGAAATTGAAGCCATCATCGAGGCCACCACCTTCTTATCCCGCCGCAAAATTGGGGCACTGATCGCGCTGGAAAGGGATGTGGGGCTGGGCGGAATTGCCGAGTCAGGGACGCGCTTGAACGCCGAACTGACCGCCCCTCTTCTGGAAACCATCTTCTGGCCCAACTCCCCCCTGCACGACTTGGGCGTCGTGATCTCGCAGGGACGCATTGCCTATGCCGGCGTGCAGTTTCCGCTGGCTGAATCCGGCGATCTGGAACCGGAACTGGGTTCGCGTCACCGCGCGGCGGTGGGCCTCAGTCAGGAATCGGATGCAGTGGTCATCGTGGTCTCCGAAGAGACGGGGGATGTCTCCGTCGCGGAACGCGGGCAACTGATCCGCAAACTGAATCCCGAGGGCCTGCGCGGCCTGTTGACCGAACTGCTGGGCCGCCCGGCTGAACCCCCGGATGATGAAACCGGCAAGGATGTCCGACAGAAGGAAGCTGCCTAGAATCAGGCACGGATATGGCTGATCTGAAGTCCCGACAATCTGCCGCCGAGCGCGCCCGGGCCCAACAGGAGGAGGCAACACGCCCCCGCATCGGCGATTATTTCCGGAATGCAGCCACGGTGCTGCACCCGCGCAACCTGCGCGATCGCTTTACCCGGGAAAGCATTGTCAATGCGGTCAAAACCTTCATCTGGGTGGCGCCACTGACGATCCTGATCTGGATCTACGCCGAACGTGAACAGTTGACGACCCAGTCCGGCCAGACAGTGCCGATCGAGGTGCGCATATCCGGCACCAACAAGATCGCCACCCTGGCCAACCTCCCGGATCGCAACATCCTGGTCGATCTGCGGGGCCCGCGCGCCCAGCTTGATGCCATCAAAGCGGAACTGGCCCGGCTTGACGGCGATCCACGCCTCATTCTGGATATCGATCCCACCCTGTCTCCGGGTCTACATCGGGAATCGCTTCTTCCGCTGATCCAGCGCCACTCGTTTTTCGCTGAACGGGGTGTCGAAGTGATCAGCACTTCTCCTACAGATGTCCAGATCATCGTTGATGAAGTGGCTGAAGCAGAACTACCCATCGTCATCCCGCCGGATGTGCATAACCTGGAGGAAGCAACCTTCGATCCGCCGGTTGTCCGGTTCGTAGGGCCCAGGTCAATCATGGAAGAGGCTATCGAACAGGATCGGTTCAAAGTCTATCCCGACCTCAGCGGACGTGAGGTTCTCAAAAAGCCGGGCCTGCATGAGTTGTCCAACCTGCCGCTGGTCCGCATGTTCGAGGGCAACCATGTGACCCTCTCCCCTACCACTGTCAATGCCACCCTGCGCGTGCGGGAACAGGATGTGTCTTACACCATGAACCAGATGACCATCTTCCTCTCGCATCCCCCGGGCATGCTCGATAAATACCGGGTCGAATATGACCCGATCCTGGAGCGCGTGACACTGATCGGCCCGCCACATCTCATAGAGGCAATCCGCAATCAGACGATTAATCCACGTCCCAAGGCCCGGCTTGAGGTGACGGATGATATCCCCATTGGCGTGGAGCAGGAGCGAACCCTCTATTTTGACGATCTGCCCGAAGGGGTGACCGTCAGTCGGGAAGACCAGCGGCGCCGGATTCGCTTTACCATCTACGAACGCACCAGCGAATAAAGACCATTTCTGCAAGTGATTCGCTTCTCAGGGATGCCATTCGTCGCGACATGCCTATAATGCAATCTTCCCCACCTGACGCAGTTGCGACAGGCTGATACAGGAGAATGCACAAC
Organism: uncultured Tepidisphaeraceae bacterium; assembly: GCA_964606625.1. GTDB lineage: Bacteria > Planctomycetota > Phycisphaerae > Tepidisphaerales > Tepidisphaeraceae > CALEKX01. Next base: position 6,222 of record CAZSJB010000032.1, read on the forward strand.
TATGGCTGACGTCCAGCAAAGAATTGAACAGTTTCGCAAGATGGCAGAAGCCGACCCGGAAAACGAGCTGGGCCATTTTTCGCTTGGCCGGGCGTATCTCGATGCCGGGCAGGAAGCCGATGCCATCCAGAGCTTCGAGCGCGCGATCGAGATCAATCCCAATCTGTCCAAGGTCTACCAGTTGATGGCTGAGGCCCTGCTGCGCCTGGGCAACAAGGAACAGGCAATCGATCGCCTCCAGCAAGGCGTCAAGATTGCCAACCAGCGCGGCGACTTGATGGTTAAGAACGCCATGATCGACAAGCTCAAGGAGCTTGGAGCCGAAGTCCCAGAGCTGGATGGCAGTGCCAATACAACCGAGATCGGTGAAGATGAGGTACTGTGCGCCCGCTGCGGCCGCGTCAACCCGAAGCTTCCCAAGGCTCCCTTCCCGCATGCCCAGGGGCAGTTCATCTATGAACGCATCTGCTCACCCTGCTGGAAAGAGTGGATCGGCATGGGCACAAAGGTGATCAATGAACTGCGTCTGCCGCTGGCTGATCCGCAGGCCCAGCGCATCTACGATCAGCACATGATGGAGTTCCTCAATCTGTCCGAAGCCTGGGCAGCCGAGAAAGCCAAAGGCTGATCATCCCACCTCAGGAAACGCCTCGCTGACGGTAGCCTTCATTGCAAGCGCTTTCCTGTCTCCGGCACACATGGCATGTGCGGTGAATTGCGAGCGCCTTTCGCTCGCTTGGCTGCAATGCAAGAATCGCTGCTCTACCCCCTTGCAACGCGCAAGGACGTTGGAGCAGTGATTCTTTTTGCATGCAGAGGCAGAGGATGTCAGCCGGAAAACATTGGATCGGGATAGCTGGACTAGGTTTGGCGGTTCTGTCAGCCAGCAGCTTAGTAGTGGCCCAGACACCAACGATCGAGGAACTTCAAGCGCAGATTGAACAGCTTCACGCACAGATCGATGAACTAAAAGCTGCGCGAAGCGGCCCGGCCAGCAGGGATGTTGACGCAGTCATGGCACGTGTCCTGGCAGATGCCGAAAAGCGCAGCCAATTGCTACAGACCGTCGGTTTCACAGCCGGTTACTCTGGCGGCACATTCGTGCTCCAAAGCGAAGACGGAAACTTTACCCTGCGGCCGGGATTCCAGTGGCAGTTACGGCATGTCGCCAACTTCCAGGATGATGCCGATGGATGGGATTCGGACAGTGGCTTTGAGATGCGCCGCGTGAAGTTCCAAGCCGACGGCAACCTCTTTTCTAAAAACCTGACCTACTTCCTGCTGTGGACCAGCGGAATCAATGATGGCACACTGCGGCTGGAACATGCCTGGGTGAAGTATGCCTTGACTCCACAATGGGCGATCCGTGGCGGGCAAATCGGCCATCCGCTGTTTCATGAACAATCTGTCAGTTCGCGACGGCAACTGGCAGTCGATCGCTCGCTGGCCAATGTTGCCATCACCGGCTCCAGCGAAGCCCAGGCACAGGCAGTGACGCTGATCTACACCGATAACCCGTGGGCTGTGGAAGTCGGCATCACAGATGGCTTTACCAGTGCGAACACCAGTTTCCAGGACACCCCGACTGGCGAATGGGGCGCATTTGCGCGCATTGAATACATCGTCACCGGTGAGCGCAAGCAGTACATCGACTTCACTGCCCTGAACAACAAGCAGGATCTGCTGGTCATCGGCGGCGGCCTGGACGCTACCGGTGAAGCCGATCGTACGGTCTACCGTCATACGATCGACGTGCAGTTCGAGAACACCGCTGGGCTTGGTCTGTATGCCGCCTATCTGGGTAACGCCATCAATGATCACGGCAACGGCAGCTCGTATAACTGGGGCATCGTAGCCCAGGCGGGATACTTGCTGGATGAACATTGGGAGTTGTTTGGCCGTTACGGGGTAAGCGTCTTCGAAGATGCCGTCGTCATCGCCGGCGATGCCGAAGATGTCTTCCACGAGTTCACTGCTGGCGTGAACTACTATTTCCGCGGCCACAGCGCCAAGTTCACACTCGATGCCACTTATCTCCCCGACGGCTCACCTGCCAATCAACCGGGAATTGGTATTCTCGGCGGCTTGGGCGAGCAGATCGTCATTCGCTCGCAGTTTCAATTGCTGATATGAGAGTGGCGAATAATGCATGAAATCATGAAGCGGCACTCCCAACGAGGGACGCCGCTTCTTTCTTGCGGAAAGCCGCATGTGGTGCAGGCATTCTGCACGTACATTGCGAATCAAGTAGCTGCGCGTGCGGGAAGCCCCTACCAGCCCTAAGCCTCATGCATCATTCTTCATGCATAGCCATCATTTCACCGTCCACGTCTCATTGCCGGTGATCAGCTTTTGCAGATCGCCCTGGCCGAGGCGGTTGATGGCTTCGATGGTTTGCTGGCGAACTGTGTGATCGTAGGTTTCTCGCTCGGTGGCGCGGAAGACGCCCAGGGGTTCAGGGAACTCAGGGAAGCGCATCCGGCTGAGCAGGAAAGCCACGGCAGGATCGGCCTGCTCATCGTGAATGACCAGATCATCCGGCTGGACCTGCTGCGTGCTGACGACTTCAGGCGTAAAGCCGCGCAGGGCAATCCCCTTGTCAGAGTTCTTTCCAAAGATCAGCGGCTTGCCGTGCTCAAGGTAAAGGACGTTATCGCTTTTGGTCGCTCGGTCGGTCAGCGGAGCGTATGCTCCATCGTTGAAGATGTTGCAATTCTGGTAGATCTCGACAAATGCGCTGCCGCGATGCAGCGCTGCCCGCTCGAGGACGTACTCCAGATGTTTCACGTCCACGTCGATGGCCCGGGCAACAAAGCTTGCCTCGGCAGCCAGAGCAATGCTAATCGGCCGCAGCGGAGTGTCGGGGGATCCGAACGGTGTGCTCTTGGTCTTCTTGCCCGTTTCGCTGGTGGGCGAGTACTGTCCCTTGGTCAAGCCGTAGATCCGGTTGTTGAACAGTAGGATCTTCACATCCACGTTGCGCCGCAGGATGTGCAACAGGTGATTGCCACCGATGCTGAGGGCATCGCCGTCACCAGTGACCATCCAGACATTCAGATCCGGCCGCATGAGTTTCAGCCCCGTCGCAAACGTCGGTGCGCGTCCGTGGATGGAGTGAAACCCGTAGGTGTTCATGTAATACGGGAAGCGCGACGAGCAACCGATACCGCTGATGAAGACTGTCTTGCTGCGGTCCACCCCCAGCTTCGCCAATACCTTCTTCATCTGCGCGAGGATGGAGTAATCACCGCACCCCGGGCACCAGCGGACATCCTGGTCCGTGGCGAAGTCAGATGGCTTGAGGACATTGAGGCTTTGCTGATTAGCGACAGTCATGACGGATCCAGTTGATAAACCCAGGGATGAAACCGAATGGTGAATGACGCATGAAACGGACCCTTTGCCGTCCATGCCTCTCCTATCCGTTGTTCATTCGCGTTCATCCGTGGTTCCATTGAGTCTGCTTTTTACGCCGCGGACGAGTTCACCAACCGTGAACGGCTGGCCGCGGACTTTATTGATTCCTTTGGCATCGACCAGGAAGCGATCGCGGAGCAGCATGCGCAGCTGGCCCAGATTCAGTTCAGGTACGATCACCTGCTTGAACTGTTTGAAGATCTCGGTGAGGTCGGGCAGCGGATTGAGGTAGCGCAGGTGGCAATGCGACACCTGGATCCCTTCCTTTTGCAGTTCCAGTGTCGCCGCCTTGATCGCACCAAAGGTGCCGCCCCATCCCACCAGCAGAACCTCGCCCTGCTGCTCGCCCGTCCAGAGGTACGCCTCACCGGCTGGGGTGATATTGGCGACCTTGGCTGCGCGGAGCTGAACCATGCGCTCATGATTGGCTGGGTCATAGCTGACGTTTCCGGTAACGTCTTCTTTTTCCAGCCCGCCGATGCGGTGCTCGAACCCCGGTGTGCCGGGGATCGCCCAGGGACGGCTGCCATGATCGTTGCGCTGATAAGGTCGGAATATCTCGCCTTCGGGCAGCGTAGTTGGATGCTCAACGGAGATCTTCGGCAACGACGCGACATCAGGAATCAACCATGGTTCGGCACCGTTGGCGATATAGCCGTCGGAAAGCAGCACAACAGGCGTCATGTAGCGCACGGCGACCGCAAATGCCTCGATGGCGGCATTGAAGCAGTCGGCGGGCGAAGCAGCGGCAATAACCGGCACGGGGCACTCGCCGTTGCGTCCGAACATGACCTGCATCAGATCGGCTTGTTCAGTCTTGGTCGGCAGGCCAGTGCTTGGCCCACCGCGCTGCACATCAACGATGACCACGGGCAGTTCGGTCATGACTGCCAGACCCATGGCTTCGCTCTTGAGAGCGATACCCGGACCGCTGGTTCCGGTGATGCCCAGTGCGCCGCCGAAGGAGGCGCCGATGGCGGCACCGATCGCTGCGATTTCATCTTCAGCCTGGAATGTCACGATGCCGAAATGCTTCAGCCCCGAGAGCTGATGCAGGATATCGCTGGCGGGTGTGATCGGATAGCTGGCGTAGAGAACCTGCTTCCCCGCAAGATGGCTGGCTGCGGCGATACCGAGGGCCAGCGATTCGTTGCCGGTGATTTTGCGGTACGTGCCCGGATGCAGCTTTGCCTTGGGGACCTCATACTGCTCATGGAACAATTCGAGGGTTTCGCCGTAGGCGTAGCCGGCTTTAAGTGTGGCGGCATTCGCAGCAGCCACCGCGGGCTTGCGTGCACCGAACTTCTTTTCGATGTGCTCGAGTGTCGCATCCAGCGGACGACTGTACAGCCAATACACCACCCCTAAGGCGAACATGTTCTTGCAGCGATCCTGCTCCTTGACAGTCAGGCCGCTGTCTTTGGTGGCTTCGGCATTGAGCTTCGAGATCGGGATCTTGATCAGGCGATAGTTCGCCAGCGAACCATCCTCCAGAGGATTGGATTCATACCCCGCCTTCTTCAGATCCGTCGGCCGGAAAGCATCTTCATTGACAATGATGATGCCGCCATCCTTCACGCTGCCCAGATTGGTCTTGAGAGCAGCAGGGTTCATGGCAACCAGGGCGTCAACTTCGTCGCCAGGGGTATAGATTTCAGTGCTGCTGAAATGGATCTGGTATCCGCTGACACCGGCCAGCGTTCCGGCTGGGGCGCGGATCTCAGCGGGAAAATCGGGGAAGGTGCTGATGTCATTGCCAAGCAGCGCGCTGGTATCGGTGAACTGGGTACCGGCAAGCTGCATACCGTCGCCGCTGTCCCCTGCAAAGCGCACCGTCACATCGGGCAGGCGGCGCGTTGGCTTGTTTGTGGCAGGCGAGCGGCCGCTTAGATTCGATTCAGATGCAGTAGTCATCGGATGAAGGTCTTCCTTCCCACTAGCCTGCGGCGCCTCGTACCCCACCACCATCAACGGGCGTGACGCCCCAATTCTCGCTGTTCTGTAATATTAAACGTCAGGAAACGCTAGAGGTTCCGTCGAGAACCCCTCATTTTGAAAGTATACCCTCAACCCCGTGCAATTTCTAGACGAATTGCCGGCCTTTCTGGTTAAACGTAGATTAAGTATTTCTTATCAAAAGACTTACAATTTCCTATTTAACTACTAAGTTTAGAGGAGATAAAAAGGCTGCCGCTTCGGTCCGCCCATCTGGCAGCCGCTCATGATTTTTCTTGACAATTTTTGCGGCACCGGAGCAGAATGCGCGCTATGAAACAGTGCTTCCACACCATCTACCGGCCAGATTCGCGTGGAAGGTTTATCGGTTGGGTCGAAGAGATCCCCGGCACGATTACCTACGGTGATTCCCTGGAACAATGTCGTAAGAACCTGCGAGAATCCCTGCTTCTGATGCTGCAAACACAGCGGGATGAAGCCCGTCTGGGCCTGCGTCCCGGATGCATCGAAGAGCGCATGGAAGTCGACGTCGGCGAACTGACGGGAACTCAGTATCCGATCCACTGAGTTTGCCACCGACTGTGTCATGGCAGTTCATCGCAGCGGTTGCGTGGTGGGCTGTGTTGCCGGACCAATTTTCACTTCACGCACCGTTTCCATCGGTTGCGGCGTTGGGGATGTTGTCTTTGCTTGGGCAACTGGCGGAATCAGCGGGGTTCCCTCCACACCGATCATACTCTGGACCCCCGTAAAGGTGGGCTGGGGAATCTGCGCCTGCAACTCGGCAGCCGACTGGCGAAGGCGATCCAATTCAGCAACCGCCTGGCGACGCTCCAGTTTCAGCCGTTCATTATCCCGCTGAATCTCGCGATAAACCGGCGGCAAGGGCAAACGGACCAACGTGCCATCAGGAGTGCGATGATATGAACCGGCTTCAAGCTGGCGGAGGATGCGGTCGTTGGCTTCGCCTTTGATATCGATGTCCCGAATCCGCTCCTCCACGGCCTGGAACTGTTCAGCCATGGCATCCAGCTTCTGCTGAATTTCCTGCTGCTTGGCTTGCACCTGCTCAAACTGTTCGCGCGTCAGATATTGCGCGCCCCACCGATAGACGCCTTCCGTGACAAGCTGCTGCTGGAGACGCTGGTCCTGCTCATTGAAAAGCCGGTACACCCGCTGAGCTAGGGCATTCTTCTGCATGTCCCGCGGCAGCGCGTTCAGCGCTTCAGCCACGTTACTCAAGATGGTCTGATCCATCGGAGACGCCGTCATCGCCCGCTCATACAGCAGTAGCGCATCGGTGGTGCGGTTCTGCCGCCAGGCGATCACCGCCAGGTTATTCAGCGTGGGCGCATGGTCTTTCTCAACCGCGTTGACCTGCTCAAAGGCACGGCGGGCAGCGGCAAGCCGATCCGCCCGGTATTGCAGCAGGGCCTGCAGATAAAGGGCGCTGACATTGCCGGGATCGGTTTCGAGGGCTTTGGTCAATATCGGCTGAGCCTCAGTCAGGCGGCCGAGCTTGATCAACTGGCGAGCTTCAGCCGCCAGCACAGTCGCCTCATCCCGCAATTCATCGCGGCGCTCAGGGGTCACCCATTGATCTCCCAGGCGCACCAGACCTTGCTGCTGACGGTCCAGCCAGCGCTTCTGCTCCGCAACAGCCGCAGCGGCTGCGGGAGTCTCCCGATGCCGTTCAATGAAGGATTCGTAGC
>CAZSJB010000033.1:0-10480 GCA_964606625.1 uncultured Tepidisphaeraceae bacterium
GAGGCACTTCAAGCAGAACTGGAGCAGGCTTCGGAGCGAGCGAAAGCCGGTCTGGAGCTCTCGCCGCTGGGGGATGCGCCGGCCTTGGGTAGCGCTGTGGCTGCCTTGCAGCATCCCGAGTCCATCCAGCCGGCACTGCTGTTCCTGACCAGTCTCAGCAATGCACGCATTGCGGGGGACATGGTGCTGGTGGCTGACGAAGCTCAGTTGCAGTGGTTAGCCGAGCGGACCGCCAGTTTTGTCCAGCCAGACGCTGTTCCGCCGATGGCGGACCTGCAATGGTTCCTGGATCGATCTGCGCTTCAGGTCATGTGCCAGGCGGCGGAAGAAGGAACGCTCTCAGCGGAACTGCAATCGGTCCTGTCGCTTCATACCGGCGAAGTGGCCCGCAGGCCGGACGCGATCCTCGCCCTGCTCGAGCAGGTAGGCAGTTCAGATGTCCTGATGGATCGCCTGATTACCGAGAACTTCATTGCACTGGAAGACAGTTCACCCGCGGCCCGTGTGCGGGCCTATGACTGGCTGATCGCGCGAAACCGGGCGCCTGCTGACTTTGATCCATTGGCCGACGCTCGATCACGGCGCGCAGCTATCGACAAAGCCATGAATCAGCTCGAGGGCCAACCATGAGTCAGACCACAACGACTTCATCTGCATCACCCTCACCTCAGCCATCAGAAAAGAAAAAACGCCGCACTTGGAAGCAGCGTTTGAAGATCGCAGCCATTGTAGTGGTCGTTGCCGCGCTGCTGATCCGTGTTGGCTTGAACCTGCTCCTGCCAACGGTCGTGCGTAAAGTGGCCAATGCCTACGACCTGGATTGCACCTACGAAAGGATGTCGCTTGGTCTGCTCAGCGGCAATGCCCACATCTGGAATCTGGAGCTGCGGCCAAGCAGCGGGGGGGATTCCATTATCCGAGCAGACTACATTCAGGGAAGCATTTCTACGCCCAACCTGTTTCGAGGTCGGCTGGTCGTTTATCGCGCGGAAGTGGATGGCGTAGACATCATTGTTGATCGCGAACCGGATGGATCCGTTCCGCTGTTGCAGCGGCTACTTTCATCGCCTGAAGATGCGCCGATTTCAGTCGAACCCGAACCTGAGACAGAAAGTGGTGAATTACAGCCTTTAAATCTTCAGCCACCTCTGCGCATCGACGCCGTGCGCCTGTCTCATGTGACCGCAACCTTCCGAGACCGCAGCGTTACGCCAACATTCGAGACAACTGTGCGCACGTCGTTGCGCGTGTCTGATGTCGGCAGTACCGGATCGCCGGCACGGTTCGAAATGGAAGTAACTGCTGATCCAGTGCTGGATGCCCTCATCATTAATGGCGTAATGCACAGTACGCCCACCTCAATGGATGCGGATCTGGATGTGCGGGTGCGCGGTCTGTATCCCCAGCCAGTGACACAATATCTTCTGCCCCTGGGAATTCGCCCTATCGCCGAGGACATTACCCTCCAGGCCCAAGCCAAGCTGACAGCCGAGGCCATTCCTGACTCGACAGATCTGACGGCAAAACTGACTGTGAGCGGCATCTCCGCTGAGGTCGACCACGCTACGTGGGCGTCGCTGGAATCAATCACCCTGAATGCCAGGCGGATCAATCCTACCGAGATTGAACTGGGGCAGTTGCGGATTGAAACGGGGCGTGCTTCTGCTCAGCGCAGCCCGGAAGGGTACTTGCAGATTGCCGGATTCGAACTGGTTCCCACCGCCTCTGCCCAAACCGCCACCCCAACCCCAGCGACCACACCGCCGATAGAAGTTTCTTCCGGTGCTCATAGCGATGCGTCAACGCCATTCCGTTTGTCACTGGATGAACTGCGTATTGTGGACATGCAGGCTGTTTTTCACGATCAAGCAGTTCAGCCAGCCAGCGAACTGATCGCGCAGCTTAATCACTTCACGGTGAAAGATGTCGTTTACGACACACAAAATCGTAACAATGCGATTACTGTCGAGGGATCGTCTACAGTCTCGGGGGTGATTCAGGCAGTCACATGGAATGGCACGCTTACTCCATTTGCGGATGAGCAGCGGGCTGAAATCCATATTCGTGCTGATGGCATCCGTCCTGATGCACTGCGACCCTACCTCCAGGCGATCGGCTTGGAATCCAACCTGAACTCAGGCACTTTCACTGCTGATGTGGTTGCCAGTCATGTGGTAGGTGACGATGCCAGCCAAATCAATGCCCAACTTACCAATATGCGCCTGATCGATGGTGAGTCGGTCTGGATGGATTTGTCCTCTGCAACCGTAAATGGACTGTCGATAAGTCCAACCGATGGCGCTATCCACATCCAGGAAATTGAAGTCACCGGGCCAACTGTGAATATTCGGCGGAATGAAGAGGGGGGGCTGGTGGCTTTTGGAGTGAAGACGCTAACCGAAATAGCGCTGTCATCCTCGCCATCTCCGGTTAAGCAAGCCCCCAGGATGCCAGCACCCCAGTCGCATGAGCCGCCCCAAGGCAAAGAAGCCACAGCCGTGCTGACCTTGCCGCGCGTGCAGATCGACCGCTACACCTGGAAAAACATCCATCTTAACTTCAAAGATTACTACGACGTGGAGACGCCCGTCGTGCTTGTCGGACAAGCAGGTATGGAAGCCACGGATCTGGTCTTCGATCCCCATGCAACGCAATCGAACAGCAAGCCGGGGCAGTTCAAAGCGTGGATGGAGTTACCGGGTGTCATCGAACGATTGGCGATCAATGGTGCAATCACTGCCACTGGACAGGGCGCTGAAATTACCTCTGATTTCCAGGGTGAGGCGATCACGGGAGCGGCAATTGCTCCGTATCTTCAACCGCTTGGTATTGAGGTGTTGCTGACCGATGGGCACTTTCACGGTAAGGCAGCCGCAAAGATTGCCACAGTAGATCATGCTGTGCACGTGGACGTCCATGCCAGCGACATTGTCTACGCGGATGGGGATGATGAACTGGCTGGTGTAAATGGCGTTCGCGTGGCTAGACTTGCGCTGAAGCCTGGCCGCATCGAGATGGATCTGGTGCAGATTGATCATCCGCGCGGCCAGGTCAAGCGCAATGCGGATGGCAGTGTTGAAACTGCCGGTATTCGTATAATTACCAATCCACCTGCCACCCAACCTGCTGTTCCACAGGTGGTTACGGCTGGCCCGCCGGAACCTCTTGTGTTGCCGGCTGCGCCCATTGACATTGTTCTCAAGCAGTTCCGTCTCAATGAAGCAACTATGGAAATTGCGGATCTTGCGGTTGATCCTCCGCTGGAGACGCAACTTCGTGGCAATGTGATCCTCGACAATGTCAGTCTGGACGCGAACCAGTCCGCTCGACTGACGATCACGGGGGGAATCGATGGTATCATCGATGAGGCAAGTATCGACGGTACGCTTGTTCTGGCGCCTGATGCTCCCAGCATCACTCTGGACATCACTGCCCAAAACATTCGTGGTGACAGGCTTGCGGGCTATCTGCCTTCCGGTATGAGCAGTACGCTGCGTGACGGGTACTTTTCGATGATCCTTGATGCAGCGCTGGCAAATCATGCGAAAGGCGGTGTGAAGGGACATCTTGTTATCCATGATCTGCGGCTCCAGGAGCAGGCAGACCAGACTGATCTGGCACATGTGGGAGCGCTGATCTTACGGGCAGAGCGTCTGGATCCGGTCGGCGGGATCCTGCGCATTGAGGAAGTTTCATCGGAGGGTGTTGAACTGGAGGTTGTGAAAAGTCCCGATGGAGTGGTGGACTTGCTTGGCCTGCGAGTTGGCCAGGCCCCGAAGTCCGAGGTGGTGCCCGCTGTTATTGAAGCTGATCAGCCGGATGTTCAACCCACTACCACGGCGGCTGCCACAACTCAGCCGTCAACGGATGTAGCCGGGATTATCGCGGATGCTCGCCGCGCACTGCCCCTGCTGACCGTCGGTACACTGGACTTGAAACTAAACCGGCTTCGCATGAGAGGGTTTGCTTCACCCGATGGCGCTCCGATTGATCTGTCCGGTGTGCGCCTCTATAACGCCGGACCGATCGAACTGGGAGGAGAGGCACCGGATCAGCGACCGCCACTGAAGTTGCAGATTGATGGGGCGATTAATCCAGTGGTGGCGCGGTTTGGTGTGGTCATCGAAGCAATTCCGTTTGAGGTCGAGCCTGAATTGACCATTGAGGTAAATGCATCGGGCATCAATGGCAAAGGCCTGACGGATATCGCACCTGAATTGGATAACCTGATCGATGGCGAGAGCCTGACCGAGGGTACATTTTCCACGCGGCTCACCGCATCGTTGAATTACGGGCGGCGCGGTCCGCGTGATTGGGATCTATCTCGTGGCTTCACTGCGGAAGTCAGTGTCAAGCCGGTTGAGTTTCGTGGTCAGCCAGATGGGCCGGTGCTTGCAGGCCTTGAAGAGATTCGAGGTGAAGGGATTCAGGTCCAGCCGCGCAGCGGTAACGTCACGATTCGCTCGATTGAGATACTGAGACCGATCGGTCGTTTTGTCCGAGATGAGCAGGGACTGCATGTGCTGGGTCTGGTGATCCCCTTGAAGGAGCGTGAAGCACCGACTGCTGAGCCGGATGAAGTTGTTGAAGCTAAGCCGGTTCCTCCCGAGGTGCCTCCTGCACCGTCAAGTCCACGAGAGCGGCCGCAAAATGAGATCCGGCTTGATCGATTCGCCATCAGTGGAATTGACGTTGTCTTCGAAGACCGCACGACGCAACCGTCGACCCTGGTGCCCTTGAAGACGCTGGACGTAGAGGTGCGCGACATCAGCAATCAGATGCTCTGGACGGGCAAGCCGATGCGTTTCGACATGCTCTGCACATCCGATCAGGTGCCGCTCCCACCCCGAAAGGGCAGGATCGCACAAGGGGATATTTCAGATGATGGCCTTGAGATGCGGGAGCTGTTTTCCCAGATCACTGCGCGCGGCCATATCGGGTTAAAGCAGACGCAGGAGGGGGATGTCATCCTTACCGGCTGGGCCAAGACCAGCGTCAGTGGTTTTGAACTGCTGGGTATTCGCGGATTGGCGGAGGCCCAGGAGATCATCATCGGAGGTGGCATCCTGGATGACACCAACGACATTCGATTCAGGGATGATGGCCTGATCGAAACGCGTAATCGCGTAGTGTTGACGAATCTTTCGCTAAGCGAACCTCCGAACGGCCTCATCCAGCGGACCCTTCAATTGCCTGCGCCGATTGATGTTGCGATCGGGGCCATTACCGATCCCGATGGTTCGATCACACTTAATCTGCCGGTCACTATCGAAAGTGGAGAGGTGGATGCTGGAAAACTCCTGGGTTCGGCACTGGGTGCGGTGACAGAGGTGTTGGTCACTGCGATCGCATCCGCACCCGTGAAGGCGGTAGGTGGCGTGGGAGACCTTCTGGGGTTGGGGGACAAGGGCGAACAGGCACCCGAGCCGCCTGTAGAGTTGGCGTTTCTCCCCGGTGTCGCGACGCTCGAACCGGCTGAGGCGCGTAAATTGGCGGTGCTGGCGGAACGCATGCGCCGCGACAGGACCCTGGAGCTGCAACTGCGGCACGAGATGAGCGCGAATGACGTTGCTCATGCTGCGGTGCGCGCCAACCCGCCAATTGAGGATGTGCGCGTGATGATTGACCGTATGCGTCGCAGCAAATCGCAGTTGCTGGCAGAGCGGTCGCTGCTGGCAGCCCAGGCGAGGGCACAGTTTGCCTCCCATGCGGATGCTGTAGATGACTCCATTGCCATGTTGCGTGCAGTCGACCGCCGGCTGGCGCAGATCGACAGCTCACTTGAGCAACTCGGTGAGCTTCTGCGACCTGGAGCTGCTGCCCAGGCGGATCGTCGTACGCGAGCAGCGAGCCTCGAAGTCGCGCAGGAACGTTTTGCGGTGATTCAGGCAGCTCTTGTTGATGCGGGTGTACCCAATGCTGAGGAACGGATTCGCCTGACCAATCCGCAGTTTGATCCGTCGGATGCACTGCCTCGGGGCCGGGTCATCATCACGGTTGTGGCGCGCAAGAGGTGAATCGATTTCGATTCACCTCTTGCCCAGCCGTTTTGATGGTGGATATCAGACTGCTCGATTTCGACTGTTTATTCGTAGGCTTCGAGCAGGGGGAGGAACTGGAGAACATTGGGATGCCGGTAAGTATCCGGTCGAGTGTAACGCTGCGTTCCTTCACTGGCGAGGAATAACCGCAATGCCTCGTACGGTCGATGGAGGTTCAGCCCCGTATCTTCATGGCGAATCCATGTCTTGCCGTACCAGTTGACAAATGGCTCGTATTCGGCGCGTTTCAGCTCAATCTCCAGTTGTTCCAGCGGCTGCATCGCCTGTTCGCACAGCTCCCATGCCCTTTCAAGATCAGATTCCTCCATCGCTTCGATAAGAAGCAGGGCAGCCTGTGTATGCCGCCAGGTGATACGCAGCGGAATCTCACAGTTCTCAAAGAAAAACCGCCGCTGAGCCCGATTCATCTTGGATCGCGCCCGCTCAATGACCTTGAAGGCTTCCTTGTAGCGCTTGTCGAGATCCTTGAGGGTCTGGATGGTTTCCTCTCTGGCTGGATGGAACTCCTCGCCGGTAAACTTAAGGATCAGCGAGTTGATTGCGCCAATCACGCGGTCGCTGGCGTACCACTGGCGATCCCATTGATGGAGCAGTTGAGCGTAATGGTCATAGGCAGCCGTGGCGTCATCAGCCGCCTCTTCGCCGAAGTACTCGGTGCTGAACCAGCGTGCGAATCGATCAGCCGATGGAGAAGGATGATCCGGTGGGGGAGGGAGCTTACCAGCTGTGGGCACATGCGGCAGGACGTAATCGGGCATTGGCTGAAGTTTGGTGTCAGCCAATGCCGTTTCCGCGTCCCAGCAGATGTCGGCGATCATGCGTGTTTCGCGCACAAACTCTCGCAGTTCGGACACATTCAGCAGCATGTACTCGGTTGCGCCGGCGTGCACGATTCGCTTGAACTCGTTTGCGATCCGACGAGGGGGCACAAGATTCATCGACTGCTTGGCGACATGACCGTAATAGGCCAGGTGGTAATACACGCCATGCTTCCATTTGCCCAGGTCTTTGGGCAGGGCGCGCATACGGCCGTCATTGTCGTCGCACCAGATCAGGATGACGTCTTCCGGCATCTCGAACTGGCCGGAATCGTCGAGGTATTTGTCGAGCATTTCACCGTAGAGAGTGAAATGAAAAACAGGGGTGCGTTCTTCACCAATCAGTTCGCGTGTGACGTCGATCTGCTTTTGAATGACTTCCTGGAAGATGCGGTTCTGCTCAGCTTCGGGCATATCCTCGGGAAAAGGATAGGCATAGTCTTCCGTACCGCGCAGGCCGACAGGCCAGATGCAGTCCAATTCGCCGTTTTCCTCAACACCGGCACGCCAGTATTTGATCATGTTTTCGGCATTGGTCTGCCAGTTCCAATCGCCTTCGACGCCGCGTTTCCTGGCGAGATTGAACCTGTTATAGCCGAAGGGATTGCTCAGCAGGATGTCGTAATGGTGACTGGTATAGAACAGCCCCCAGTCGCTAGCCATTTTCTGTACCTCAAATCGGCGGAAGGTGCGGGTGTAGGGCGCCACCATGTTCATCCGCAGGCGCAAAGCCGTTTCAAAGAAACGGGCGTACCACTCGGTTGGCACTGTGCCGACACGAAGCGGATATCCACTGAAAAACTCGAACGGCCGAGGAAGGATATCCTCGTCATCATGGAACAAACCGCGGTCCTTGAAGGTGGGTGACTCAACAAAATGATCAATCTGTGCGACACTTAAGACCTGCCGCCGCTCGGGGCGATAGCCTGTCCAGATATACAGTGGATCAATCCCCAGCCGCTCACTGAGGGTATACGAGGCGAAAGCGGTGCCGCGGGCGTCCGAACCAATCAGCCAGAGCGTGTCAGGGGTGGTTAGAATCTGGTACGCTTCCCATTTGCCCTTCAGCTCATCAATCCTGATGCCCTGTGGCAGATCAGCAGGTGCTTCTTGCTCACCCAGCGTGACATAACGCACTGTGACAGCGTTTTCCGCGGGAGCCGTGACAATTTCAGGGCGTCGACCTGTGATGGTTTCGATGTCCTGTGCAAGAAAAGTGGCAGCCTGGCGCACAGCGCTATGGGCGTCATCAGGAACTACAAGCTGTGCGACCCGCTGCGGATCTACCAGCGTAAGACCCTCTTCGGCAACCCACGATCCTCGGATCGGTCGATCCCAAACCTGTGCTGCCAAGCTCGCGGGAAGCAGGTAAAGCATTGTGGCTGCGAACAGACAGCAGCCCAGCATCTGAACAGCTTTTCGTGAAGTCGTCACAGTGCACTCCTTAAAGAACCGAAATGCGCATACAAGATATGGGCGCGATGTCAGCTCTTGCTGACTGAGGGGAGTATTCTCCTCGTAGATTGTTTACGTCAAGCCACGAAATAACAGGTGCGCGAAAAGGATGACACCCTCAGCAGTCTCTGCGCGATATGGCCCCTGATTTACGCAAAGGTGCCTTGATGCGTTGGAGGACCCTGTTCCATGATAGCGGCGTGAAACACGCATACAGTCCCATTCATCCGGTTGCCTTCACTACCGTTCGTTTGTCCGATGTGTTCTGGACGCCACGAATTGAGACAAATCGTACGGTGACCATCCCGTTTGCCATTGCCCGCTGCGAAGAGACAGGGCGAATCGACAATTTCGCCAAAGCAGGCGGGTTGATGGAAGGAGAGTTTCGCGGGATCTACTACGACGATTCGGACGTGTTCAAGGTCATTGAAGGGATAGCCTATTCATTGGCAACCTATCCGGACCCTGAACTGGATGCGTATCTGGATGGTCTGATTGCGAAGATCGCTGCAGCCCAGGAAGAAGACGGGTACCTGTATACCAATCGCACAATCGATCCGAAGAACACGCAGAAGGCAGCAGGACCGGAGCGGTGGTCCAATCTCAAGGACAGCCATGAGCTGTACAACGTGGGGCATCTCTACGAAGCCGCCGTTGCCCACTATCGCGCAACTGGTAAACGATCGCTGCTGGACGTGGCGCTGAAAAACGCAGAACTGATCGCCCGCACCTTCGGTCCCGAAGCCCGGCGTGATCCGCCCGGACACCAGGAGATTGAGATCGGACTGGCCAAGTTGTCAGTCATTACAGGTGACAAGCGATACCTGGACCTGGCCAGATTCTTCCTGGATCAGCGGGGCCACTATCACAACGGTCGGCCGAATTACGGTACCTATGCGCAGGATCATAAACCTGTTGTAGAGCAGACCGAAGTCGTCGGACATGCGGTACGGGCATTATACATGTACAGCGGCATGGCGGATGTCGCGGCGCTTACTGGCGACACGACTTACCTGCCTGCACTCAAGGCCCTGTGGGAGGACATGGTCGGGCGAAAAATGGCCCTGACGGGTGGCGTGGGAGCGCGCAAGCAGGGGGAAGCCTTCGGTGACCCCTACGAATTGCCCAATTTCACTAGCTACAACGAGACCTGCGCGTCAATCGCCAGTGTGCTGTGGAACCATAGGATGTTCCTGCTGAGTGGCGAGGCGCGTTATCTCGATGTGCTCGAGCGTACGCTGTACAACGGTCTGCTCGTGGGGGTGTCATTGTCGGGCGATCGTTTCTTCTACATCAATCCCCTGGCCAGCGACGGAAAAACTCCGTTCAACTATGGAGGGGAGACAGGACGGGCGCCATGGTTCAAATGCTCTTGCTGCCCGGTCAACATCGTGCGGTTCATGGCATCCCTGGGTGGATACATCTATGCCGTATCGCAACGAGCCATCCATGTGGCACTTTACGCCGCCGGTGAAGCAGAAATAGATGTTTCCGATGCGGGGCGCGTGCGAGTTCGACAGCAAACGCAGTATCCCTGGGAGGGTCGCGTGGAACTGAGGGTCGAACCGCAGCAGGATGGTGCTGAGTTCGAGTTGTATCTGCGGATTCCTGGCTGGGCGCAAGGTCAGCCGGTGCCCAGCGATCTATATCGCTACATAGCTGAGGAGCCGGCTCAAGTGCCGACACTTGCAGTGAACAACGAGCCGGTCGCATTAACGATGCGCGATGGATTTGCCGTCATTCGCCGCTCGTGGAAGCAGGGCGACGTGGTGACGCTGGATCTACCGATGCCTATCCGGCGCGTTGTTGCACATCCTAAGGTGGCCGAGACTGCCGGCTGTGTTGCGCTGGAGCGTGGACCGCTGGTCTATTGCGTGGAAGAAGTGGACAACGGTCCCGATGTACTGGAGATGGCCCTGGCCGATTCACAGCCCCTGAAATCCGAGCATCGTAAGGATCTCCTGGGCGGGGTGACGGTACTCCGTTCCGCGGATAATGGCCTGACGGCTATCCCGTATTACGCATGGAACCATCGTGGGCCCGGAGCGATGACAGTCTGGCTGCGGCGCGGGTAACTGATAAACCGAAAGGCACATGGGATGAAACAAGTTTGACTGTACTGGATCCTAACGGTGGAATACTTGT
>CAZSJB010000033.1:10490-12783 GCA_964606625.1 uncultured Tepidisphaeraceae bacterium
GATGGTTGTGCGCGCTGACGTTGGTGGGGGGAATGGCGTTTGCCGGGCTGGATCGTCGGCCGGATCCTCTGCTCGACGCTTATCGTCCGGTGACCCAGACCACTGAGGACGGGTTTACCCTGCAATGGTTCACAGCCGAGCCCGCGCCTACGCGGATCATGTTGCGCCAGGGAAACATTTCAATGGCTGCTTGGCGGCCCGAATCCGAACGTTCCGATCCCTGGACCAACGCGCAGGTTATCGAAGGTGAGCCGGGTGATCGTACCTTCCATCGTCTTACTGTTACAGGACTGGAACCGGGGAAGCGCTACTTCTATCGGGTGTATGATCCTTCCATTCAACCGAATGGGTTTGCGCGCCGGTATGGAGCAGAAGCCCCTTGGGGACGTGAATACGCGATCGCCACGCGGGCTGGCGATGGCAAGCGGACAATTATCCGCCTGCCGGTCAAGGTTCTGCTAATGCCAAATGTCTTGAACGTGGCGACGGCGCATCTGGAGGATGGGCAGGTGATCCCACCTCCGCCCAAGATGACAGAAGAACAAATCGAGCTGGTGAAAGCGGAGTACCACGACGCAGCCAGGTTCCTGTTCGTGAACAGCGGTTTGCGATTGTGGGTGGATTTCGAGTTTTTCATTGACGATCGCTGGCAGCGATGGGGCGATGAGCCGGAAGAGGTAGACGATATCTACGCCGGCTGGCCGATGTGCCGCAGTTATTCAGGGGTCGATTATCGTTTTCCCGGTGGCGGTACATTCACCATCGTTAATACCGACGATATCCAGATGCCCACGACCCAGCCGGTATATGAAGCAGAACCTTATGCCGGGCAGATCGAGCAGGCCTTCCTGCGGCAATGGGATGCCGAGAAAGGCGAGTGGATCTTTCGCAACAGTGGTGGCGGAACCTATGGGCCGGATCGGTTCAATGAAGGCTTTCCGGGGCGATCTCAGTATCTCGGCGGCAATGACATCGCCTGGACCACCACGCACGAGTTCCATCACCAGATGGAGGGACTTAGCCGAGTGTCTTTTCCCCATTCCGAACATGATCGGATCGTCTTCAACCATCCGGAGATACGGCGTCGGGTGGTCGAAAATGGCAAGGAACGGACCAATGCCTGGACAGCTGCGGGACGACATGGCGGACATTGGGATGTGATGGCGTTTTGGGATCGAACCCTGACCGATACTCAGTGGTTGCGTATTTACCTGGGAGAAGCCATCACGGTTGTCGATGCCGACAACGATGGCGTTCCGGATGACGATCCACGTCTGCCCCTAGATGAAAAACGCTTCGGCAGTGACCCAGCCAATCCCAAAACCGACGGCTTGCATAACGATCGCGACAAGATCATGTTCGCAACCTGGGCGCCAGCTCCCCTTCAGCCGTCGTTTATCAAACCGCGGGATCAGCTGCGCATGCCTGATCCACACTCCATCGATTCCGACGGCGATGGTGTTCCCGATAGTCAAGATCCTTATCCGCTGGATCCGTATCCTCCATTTGTCTGGCCGATGACAGCATCAGTTGATGGCGATCCGTCTGAATGGGCGGACCTTCTGCCAGCTGCTGTGCTGGATCGTCCTGCCGGTGAGGACGGCCCCGATCTACTGCATCTCACCTTCAAGCAGGCATACGACAAAGATGCTTACTACGCGCTGCTTGTATTGGATGGGCCGTGGCGCGAGCTGAATGTCATTTTGGATGGCGAAGGCGAAGGGATTTTTAACCCTGCGGGCGTGGTGGAGTTCAACATCCGGCGCAACGGTGATGAGGTTACCCTCGATCAGACAGCCCGTAAGGCAGAGGGGCTCCAATGGAAAAGTAGTACGACCAGTGATGGGCAGACCATCATTGAACTAAGCATTCCCAATGGCGGTCCCAGTCCCTGGTTCTGGGCAGGGGCTGGCAGGGAGGTCGGAGTAGCCTTTGTCCTGACGGATCAGCAGCGCCGCCTTTACACGGTTTACGAGCCGTATCGGCTGTTCTACGCCAGGATGCTGGCGCAATGAAATGATCTGAAATCGCGTCTGGGGTTGCGCGTATAGGCTCGCAATTCGCGCAAAAAGACTCTTGTGCGATTTGTGTTTCTGGAACAGACTTATCGTGCGTTCATGTCCACTTAGATAATCAGGGAGAAGTGCGATGTTTCGTATCTATCGGTCCATTCTCGTAAGCCTTGCGGGCATCGCTGCATCTGCCGGTACGGTTGCTGCTGGTACCATCCGCCACGATGTTCCCGACCAGCTTTACCGTGATCTGGCAGCCCAGCCCCAATTTGATGCGGTGG
>CAZSJB010000034.1:0-12324 GCA_964606625.1 uncultured Tepidisphaeraceae bacterium
GATGTTTCGGGGCGCGAGGGGCTGATGGCCCTGTTCATCGACAATGACTCCCTTCTAAGCATGCCCCAGGGAGATCCCTTGGACTCCGCCGGTTTGTAACTTCATGCATTCGCCATTCTTTTGCATCGGTGCTTGATGCCCGTACGGAGATCCGGGAGGGGCGCTCGGTCCGCCTGCGGGACAATATCCGATTTTTACCCTAACGTTTGGCTGGGGAGGTGTCTTTCAACAAGGGGATCATGTCCTGGGGAATCCTTCTGTTGTTTTTGGCCAGCTGAAAGGGAGTGTGAGATGATCGAGTTCAATGGAAATGCGGTCGTCGAGAAACGAGCAGAGAAGGCTGAGGGTTGCGCGCCGGTGCGAAAACGAACCCAAACGAACCCATTGTGCGATGTCGAAAACCGTATTTTCCGTGCGTCCACGGGGGTGATGGGTTGGAAAGGCGTCGGGATTTTTCCAAAACGAACCCATTATCGGGTTGCGCAGATGAATGGCGAAACGGGTTCGAATCCGCCATCCTGCATGTCTGTTGGCCTCATACGGACTTGAACGGATGACCTTTTTGTCGCCCATCTGGTTATGGCTGATGCTGCCCTGGAGCCTGGTTGCGTTGCGGATGCTGCGCGCTCATGGCCGGGATGAGTCCGTACCGTTTTTGGCCTTGTGGCGGGAGGCGACGGTGGCTCAGCCGATTCGGCGTGGATGGCGGTTGCCGCCCGTGGGCGTGATCCTTCTGCTGGCGGCGATGCTGCTGGCGATTGTGGCAGCCGGTCGTCCGGCGATTCCAGGGCAGGGCGATGCACCGCCGCTGACGCTGATCTGGGATCGCGGACTTACGATGGCAGGCCGATCGACAGAGGTTGCGAAGGAGTTGCCTGCACGCCTGACAGAGGCGGGTTTCTCGCGCCAGGTAAACCTGCATGTGATCCCCGGAGAAACCATGCAGACGCGCGCCGACGCGCTTACCCGGATCCTGCCGCAGATCTCCCTGACTGCCATTGACACCGGCGATCACCTCGTCGCAGCCGCTGTAGAGGCGCTGCGACAAACCGATCAGCCAGTGATTGTCGTGACGGGGGCCGCGCTGCCACTGGAGGATGCGCGGCTGAGGGTGATCCATCCGCCAGCGGCGTCGGACAACCTCGGGATTACGGCGCTGGCGATGCGAGTCGATCCTCAGCCACAGGTGATGGTGCGGATTGCGAATCATTCGAAGAGAACCCGTGCGCAACTGAGCCTGGCGTTTGATGGGAAGGTGGCAGCGCACGAGATTGTTCTGCCGGCTGAGGGGGAATCCCAGGGATATTTCTTTGAGGCGCCGCGCGAGGTGGAAGTGGTTTCAGCGACGTTGGAAGTGGAGGATGCGACGGCGCTGGACAATCGTGCATGGTTGGTGAGAACGGGGCAGTGGCCGCGGGTTGTGCCGGCTCAGCCGTTGCCGCCGGCGATTCAACGGATGATTGACATCTACACCGTTCATCGTCGACCGGAAGGCGACGCGCCAACGGTGGTGATCAGTTATGATCAGTTGGCGGATCGCTCAGCCGGGGTGATGCTGGTTCCCGCATCGAACCACAGGGTGGGGCAGGCGTGGCGAATGAAAGATCATCCAGTGTTGGCACATGTGGGGCTGGAGGTAACCGGGCAGATCCGCAGTGGTAGCGCGGACGTGCCAGATGGATTTGAAGTGATCCTGTGGAATGGGGATCTGCCCATGATTGCGGTGCGCGAGCAGCCGGCGCGCCAGGTGTGGATCGGGATGGAAACCAGCGATCTGGCGGATCAACCGGTGTTCGTGGTGTTGTGGGCGAATGTGCTGGCGTGGGTGGGGGGCGAGGGGGGGCGATATGCGAGTCAGCCGCCGCAGACGCTGGGTGACGGCTGGGTGCGCGTCCAACCTGGACCGCTGCCCGACGATGTGCAGCCGGGATGGGTAGCAGGGCTGTATCAGAATAACGATGGCGCGCGGATCGCAATCAATTCCGCACTGCCCGAAGGCGATGTCGCGTCATCGGACCAGTGGCAGGAGGCGCTCATCGGCATGGAGAGGCAGGAGCGAAAGATGCGGGTGCTGTCGTCGGCGTTGATTGTTGGCGCGATGGTGCTGGCGGGGATGGCGGCGATGATGTGGTCGGCGGGTGGCTTGACACGTCTTTACAAGGGACGTACTGTTGCCATTTGACCTTGTAAACTCGGCGTGGACCCGCGGAGATCGGGCGGTGGTGGATCAGGCGAGGTGCGCGAGTGACGGCTTGTCGCCTCGCGATGATTGAAGAGGATGCAGCCGGGCATCCGCCACCTGTCAGACTTTTCCCTTTTGAGCTGGATAATCAAGCATGTCGGAAGCAACCGCTCAAGTGTCGGTGACTCAGCACAAGGACATTGATATCGTTGAGTTCACCAGCAAAAAGATCCTGGATGAAGCGATCATTGCGGAGATTGGCAATACGCTCAACGGGTTGATCGACCAGCGCGAGAATCCCAAGCTGCTGCTGGATTTTGTCAATGTTGACCATCTTTCCAGTGCGGCGCTAGGCATGCTGATCAATGCCAACAATCGCCTCCGCCAGAAGAACGGGCAGTTGCGGCTGACGAACATCAAGCCGCAAATTCTCGAAGTATTCGTGATCACGAAGCTCAACACGCTGTTCCGCATTTTACCCAGCCGAGCGGAGGCGATTGAGAGCTTTACCTAACAGTTCACCGGGGCTGTTCGATGGTGAATAAAGGACCGAATGGACGGGATTGCGGCAGGGACCATCGATCCCCCGTTCCGCATTGCGACGCGCCCGGTGAGCAAGTCCTGGGAAGTGACGCAGTGTCCGTTTCCATTCCTTCAGATTTTGCGGCCAGTCGCGATCTCCAGCGGCGTATCATCGATGAGGTACAGCAGGCCGGCTACAACACCCAGAACGTCTTTGCGATCAAGCTGGCGCTGGAAGAGGCGATGATCAACGCCATCAAGCATGGCAATCGCCTGGACATGAAAAAGCATGTCCACGTCGAATACCGCATCACTCCCGAACAGGTCGAGATCATCATCGAGGACGAAGGCTCGGGTTTCCGTCGCGAGGACGTTCCCGATCCCACCTTGGAGGAGAACATCGCCAAGTGCAGCGGGCGGGGGATTCTTCTCATGGAGGCGTACATGAACACGGTTGAGTATTCTAACGAAGGGCGCCGCCTCCGCATGGTCAAGAAAAATGAACCGGATACCGTGCCTGGACACCAGTAACCAGGTACAGGGTGGGATGGGGAGACGATGCCTGTCGCTTGTTGACGGGTGTTGGGGACTGGATGGGCATCAGCACGCTGTGCATTGACAGCAGCATGTCATCTCCCGCCAGCCGTTGATCAGCAGGATTCGACCGTATCCTTCGCGTCGCATAGACTTCCGCGTCCTGATATGTTTTTCCCGATTCGTACTGATGCACCGATCCGGCACCGGCCGTGGATGAATTGGCTGCTCATTAGCGCCAACGTCGTCGCGTTCGTGGTGCAGCGGAACGTCTGGCCGCCTGGGCAGGTGCCCACCTTGTTGCTCGACCCTGATGGTGTGCGGCTGCTGCATTTTTTCACCTACCAGTTTCTGCACGGCGATGCGATGCATCTGATCGGCAACATGCTGTTCCTGTACATCTTCGGGAACAACGTCAACGATCGAATGGGGCATATCGGATACCTGGCGTTTTACCTGGCCGGTGGGGTGTTTGCGGGTGTGGGTCACCTGTTGACCAGCACCTCGCAGGTGCTGGGCGCCAGCGGATCGGTGGCTGCCGTGACCGGCGCTTTCCTGGTGTTGTTTCCACGGTCCTATGTCACGGTGGTTTACCTGTTCATCTTCATCGGGGCGTTCCAGATCTGGAGCGTCTACCTCATCGGGTTCTTCTTTTTTAAAGACCTGTTGCTCAGCTTCCTGGGAAGCACCGGCATCGCACACATGGCGCATATCGCCGGGACTGTTTTCGGGTTTGGGGTCAGTCTGGGCCTGCTGATGGTGGGGCTGCTGCCACGAGATCTGTATGACATGTTGTCATTGATCGATCGGTGGAACCGCCGCCGGGTGCATCGCGCAGCCGTCGCGCAGGGGTACAACCCCTTTGGGCCTGCTCCGCTGGACATTCACGCCACCCAGCCGGTGGATCCGTTTACCCAGCAGATCATGGAGATGCGGGCTGCGATTTCTGAAGCTATGGCTCATCATCAGCCCGAGCGGGCAGCGCAGCTTTACCTCGATCTTAAGGCCCGCGATCCTTCGCAGGTGTTGTCGCGCCAGACCCAGCACGATATCGCCACGCAACTGGCACATCAGCAGCTCTATCCCCAGGCGGCTGAGGCGTACGAAGCACTTCTGGCCACCTATCCCCGGGCTGAGCAGGCACCGCAGGTCCGCCTTATGCTCGGATTGATTTACGCGCGCTATCTCCATCAGCCCGAGCGGGCTCGCCAGCATCTTTCCGCTTTCCTGGAAAGTGTTCACGAAGGCCGGGAAGCCGACCTTGCCCGCGCAGAACTGGCACGGATTTCCGGCTAGGTTGACCGATCACCCGGCGCTTCGCGTCCAGCCGGCGTGGCGGATGAGTTTGGCCACTTCCACCAGTGTCACGGGCAGTAATGCCATCAGGAGGATCAGTCCCCATTCCCAGGTGAAGCGAATCGGAACGGTCTGGAAGATCGGCTGGGCGAATGGCAGCGTGACTACTCCCAGTTGCAGCATGACCGACACGGTAACTGCCCCCGCCAGCCACAAGTTGGACCGCATTCCCAATTGCGGAAGGGTGTAACGGAAACTGCGACAGCCCAGCGAGAAAAACAACTGGGCCAGCGCCATCGTGGTGAAGGCAACGGTGCGGGCCTCGGGAAGGTTTGATGCCTCGCCCCGGTACACCCCCCAGAACGCGATCGCTCCCACGGTCGCATTGAGCGCACCATGCAGAAGAATCATCAATCCTCGGCGAAGCGTGATGATCCGTTCATCCGGCCGGCGGGGCGGGCGACGCATCACATCCGGTTCCGAGGGTTCAATCCCCAACGCCATGGCCGGGAGCGCATCGGTCACCAGATTAATCCAGAGAATCTGGATCGCGGTCAGTGGCGCCGGCCAGCCCGCCAGGATCGCGCCGAACATCAGCATCACCTCGCCCGCGTTGGTCGCCAGCAGGTAGTGGACGAACTTGCGGATGTTGTCGTAGATCGTGCGCCCTTCCTCCACGGCGTTGACGATCGACGCGAAGTTGTCGTCGGTCAGCACCATGTCGGCAGCTTCGCGGGTGACGTCAGTGCCCGTGATGCCCATCGCAATGCCGACGTCCGCCGCTTTGATGGCGGGTGCGTCGTTGATGCCGTCACCGGTCATCGCCACCACATGACCGCGCCGCCGCCAGGCATCAATGATTCGCATTTTGTGCCCAGCCGTCACCCGGGCGTAGACCGGGATGGTTTCGATCTGCTTCGTCAGCTCGTCGTCATCCATCTGATCCAGTTCCGCTGGAGTAACGACATGATCTCCCTCGCGCAGGATGTTCAACCGCCGGGCGATGGCCCGCGCGGTGTGGGGATGATCGCCGGTGATCATCACCGGCCGGATACCGGCTTGCTGGCAGCGGTCCGCTTCGACGCGCGCTTCAGCGCGCGGTGGATCGATCATGCCCGCCAGGGCTGCGAAGATGAGATCACTTTCCTCCTGGCATTCGGCATTGACGGGGCGATACGCCAGGGCGAGCACGCGCAGCGCCGCCTCGGCCATCGCCTGCGAGGCATCGAGGATTTCGCGGCGGCGATCGTCGCTGAGCGGTCGCACCTCGCCGTCGATCCGCTCATGGGTGCACTTGCCGAGCACCACCTCAGGCGCGCCCTTGGTGTACATCATGAGTGAGCCATCCTGTTCGCGGGCTACGACGCTCATGGCTTTTCGGTCGGAGCTGAAGGGGATCTCGTGAACGATATTGTGTTCGCGGTCGGGCGGTTCCAGACCAGCCTTCATGGCTGCGACGACCAGCGCGCCCTCGGTCGGATCGCCCACCAGGGTCCATTGATCGGTTTGGGGATCGTGGTGCACGTGGGCGTGGCTGCACCATGCGGCGATGCGCAGGGCATGCTGGAGATCGGGAGATTCAGTCGGGTCGAGGGGGGATTCCTCGGCGGCATCGTCAGACGGATCCGCCGACGGGGCGCGGATGAAATCGCCGACGGGTTCATATCCCGCACCGCGCACGCCGTACCACCTGCCGCCAGCGTAAACACGCCGAACGGTCATCTGGTTGCGGGTGAGCGTGCCGGTTTTGTCCGAGCAGATGACCGTCACCGCACCGAGTGTCTCGACGCTGGGCAAATGCCGGATCAGCGCATTGCGACGGGCCATCCGTTGAAGCCCCAGCGCCAACGCGACCGTCACCACGGCGCTCAACCCCTCGGGCACAGCAGCCACCGCCAGGCTTACCGACAGCAGGAACGCCTCAACCAGTGGCCCACCTCGCATCACCTGCATCACCAGCATGATTCCCACCACCGCCAGCACCACGATCATGAGCATGCGTCCCAGTTCAGCCAGGCGCTTCTGAAGGGGGGTGGGTTCCGGACGATGCTGCTGGAGCATGCCGGCAATCTGCCCGATTTGCGTGTTGATTCCGGTGGCGACAACTACAGCGCTGCCCGTGCCAGCCGTGACGGCGGTGCCGGAATAGACCATGTTGATGCGATCCCCCAAGGGAGCATCGGGCGGAAGGATGGGTTGATGGTTCTTGTCGACGGGGACTGATTCCCCGGTCAGCGCGGCTTCTTCGACGCGCAAGCCGGCGCTGTGGATGAGTCGCGCGTCAGCCGGAATGCGATCACCGGGTTCCAGCTCGATGCGATCGCCGGGAACGAGCTGCGACGCCGGAAGATCCTGAAGCATTCCGCCACGAATCACGCGTGCCTGGGGCGAGGCGAGATGTTGCAGGGCCATCAATGCCCGTTCAGCGCGGCTTTCCTGGATGAATCCCAGGATGCCGTTGAGGAAGACGATCGCCATGATCGCCCCGGCATCGATCCATTCTCCCAGTAATCCGGAGATGATCGCCGCCGCGATCAGGATCCAGATCAGCAGATCCTTGAACTGCCGCGCCAAGCGCATCCACGCTGATTCAGCCGGAGCCTGCGGCAGCTCGTTGGGGCCATGCTCTTCCAGACGCTGTCGTGCGACGTCATCGCTCAACCCCGTATCGGCGCTGGTTCCCAGGGTGGCGATCACCTGCTCGACAGCCAGCGCGTGGGCGGCCAGTGCGGACGATGCATCGGAATGAGGAGGGGGCTGTTCCCGCGTCACCGTGCTGCTCCGGAGGTCGATGTGGGACCGACTGTCACTGGCTGGAGTCTACCGCAAATCGCGGGTTGCGCGGACGTCCGGATACAGCCCCGGGAGGATGCACGTCCTTTTTCCATACAGGCGCCAGTGCGCCGGCTATAGTTCCTGCGGTTCGATCGCGGCGACGATCTGTTCCGCCGTGCGCACCGCCTCCAGGCCGTCTGCGACGCTCACCAGGGGCTCGCGATGGCCGGCTGCCGCTTCGACGAATGCCTCCAGTTCCGCGCGCAGCGGTTCGACGTCATCGATCTGCAATTCCTGCACATCGACCAGTTTGGAGTAATCCAGTTGGGACAGATCCCCGATCTCACCCGAGCGGATTTTCGCGACGGTGTCTCGAATCGTCTGTAGGTTGCCCTGGCGATGCACGACGATGCCGTATCGCTTCTGGTAATCCAGTGAGATATAGGCATCACGGCTGAACACGCGCAGCCGGCGTTCCGTTTTGAGTGCAAGGCGGGAGGCGGTGAGGTTGGCGACACAGCCGCTTTCAAACTTGATGCGGGCGTTGCAGATGTCCTCCGCGTCTCCCAGTACGCTGACACCGACCGCTTCAATCGACTTCACCGGCGAGCCGGCCAGTTTCAGGACGATGTCGATGTCGTGGATCATCATGTCCAGCACGACGCCGACATCAATGGAGCGGAATGTCATGGGGCTGATGCGCACCACCTCCAGGAAGCGGGGTGTGACCCCCAGCCGCTCCATTGCCCGAATGGCGGGGTTAAAGCGCTCGATATGCCCCACCTGCACCACGGCGCCATGCTCGTGTGCCAGGGCAGCGATGCGCTCGCCGGTGGCGACATCGGGAGCGAGGGGCTTTTCGATCAGGCAGGCGATACCGCGGCGCAGGAATGGCTCAGCCGTTGCCAGGTGATGCTGCGTGGGAACGGCGATAGTGACGGCCTTGGCGGTGTCCAACAGCTCTTCGAGGGAGGTGGCGGGGCGGGTATTGTATTGTTCGGCGGTTTCCGCAGCAGCTTCTGCATTGGCGTCATACACACCAATGAGCTTCACATTGGGCATCTGCGAATAGACGCGGGTATGGAGCTTTCCCATGCGTCCGCAGCCGATAACGGCCACGGGCAGGGGATTTGAGGAATCGGGGCGAGGTTGGCTGTGAATCATAATCCGACAGTGTAGGCCTTCCCACCGCTACGACAAAAGAGGTCGGAGGTCCGATAAAAACTTTGCTGGCGCCTCTTGATCGAAATATTGCGGCAAAATAGCATCTCCGGAATGCTAAATGACAAAAAATGGATGCATGCGGTTGGAATCAGTGCGGTTGTGGTGGTGCTTGCCGAACCTTCCTGGGCGGTCGAACGCTTCACGGGGGGGTATGAGAATGCCCAGCCGATGATCGTTATCGGTAGTGCGACGGGAAATCCGTCGTTCACTGCGGATGACGCGATCGATGCGAATTCCCCGCTGTCCCCCTTTGCCGGGGTGGTCAGTATCTTTGCCAGTGACAACGGCTCGACGGGGGCGCTTGGAACAGGGGTGGCGATCTCCCGGCGGCATATCCTGACGGCAGCCCATGTGGTGGACTATACCGGGAGCTTGCGCCCGTTCGGCTCGGATTGGATAGAGACCGGTGACGGAGTCGTCGATGCGGTTCCGTCTCTCTCGAACGTGATTCTCAATGCCGGGGCAGAACAGTGGCTCAACATTGAGAGCATCCAGGTGCATCCAGCTTGGCACGGCTTTATGAATCCCAACGCGCCACCCAGCGAGGCTTCACCTTCGCTGAATGATGACCTGGCGATCATCACCCTTGCAGAGGATCTGCCCGCATCTGTCCCCGTTTATTCACTCTCCAGCACACCGTTTGAGTTTATCACTCCGATCGTCATGGTGGGCTATGGAAGGAGCGGGGAGGGCGATGTCGGTTTCACGGGGGATGCGAGCTTCACCGTGAAGCGCTACGGGTTCAATATCGCTACGCTATACGACCAGGACGATGAGTTCCCGCATGAACTGGCGGAGGTCTTCTTCTTTGACTTTGACGGGCCGACAAATGCAACCGATCTGGATAGCGTGATTGGCTTGGGCAACGACGGGGAAGCCACTATCGGTCCGGGCGACTCAGGCGGACCCAGTTTTATCCATTCCGATCTCAACGACGACGGTATGATCACAGCCGATGAGCTGATTGTGTTCGGGATCAATACGTTTGGTCTGCCAGGCGTCAACGACACGCCGCTGTTCGGATCGTGGGGCGGAGGAATGATTGTGTCTTCCTACCTGGACTTCATCGCCATCGTGATTCCCGAACCAGCGATGGGCAGCCTTGCTTTCGGAATGGTGTTCCTGCTGGGCCGGCGTCGTCGCAACTGAAGGGCAGGCCGTTTCCCCGAAATCCATGCAATTTCCATCCCCCACCGCATCCGGGTGGCGGGATTCGAACCCGCACGGCCTTTCGGCCAAGGGATTTTAAGTCCCCTGCGTCTGCCATTCCGCCACACCCGGTTGCAAGGGCATTGTAACGGGGGACGGCGGCGGACTCCATCATGACCGATTGTGGATAACTTTTGCACCGGATGGCGCAGGCGACGGGGCGTCATGGCAATCGGCTGGCGGGGCGATAGGATCGCCCCGTTCCGGCGTGGACGTTTTGCGTCGGGATCGTGTGGGCTTGTCAGCCAGATGGAAAGGTGACGCATGGGTTTTGAGTCGGGCACACTGTCGTTTAGGAGATTTGCGGTGATGGGCGATGCCCCCGCGCAGATCGAGCAGTCGCACCTGGATCGCCTGTCGGAACTGGCGATGCAGGAGCAGGAACTGGGCGTGCCGGAAGAGGAGGAATATGGCTGGTGTGGCGGCCGACATATCCTCGACACCCAGTTCAGCTTTGAGCGCAACGTCTTCAATGACAGTCTGTTCTTTGCCCTGAGGATCGACACCAACAAGGTTCCGGCCTCCATCAAGCAAGCTTACACCGCGATGGAAGAGGAGGCCGTCGCAGCCACCAATCCATCGGGGTTTATCAGCAAGCAACAGAAAAAAGATGTGAAAGAACTGGTGCGAGCGCGGCTTGAGGACGAGCTTAAGAGCGGGCGCTACCGCCGTAGCCGGATGGTGCCGATCCTGTGGGATCTGGCAACCGGCGAACTGCGCACCGCAGCCAGCGGTAAATCCCTGGAAAAACTGCATGAGATCTTCGAACGCACGTTCGGGCTGTCGCTGCTGCCTTTGAGCGCCGGCACCATCGCATTGCGTATGCTCGAGCCCAAGGGACGTCGCCGCGACTATGAAGACGCCAAGCCCACCCGCTTCGTCTACGGGCCTGAAGGGGAAAGCGTCTGGCCGGAGTATCCCTGGGTCCTCAAGGGCCCTGAGCCCAAGGATTTCCTCGGTAACGAGTTCCTGCTGTGGTTGTGGCAGCAGGCCGATCTGCGCGATGGCGCCATCATGACCGAAGACGCCGGGGAAGTGACGATCATGATCGACAAGTTCCTGGATCTGGACTGCGCCTACGCCCAGACCGGCCGGGATGCCCTCCGCGGTGAGGGGCCCACCCAGATGCCCGAAGCGCGCCATGCCCTGCGCACCGGCAAGCTTCCCCGCAAAGCCGGCATCATCCTGCATGCTTTTGGCCAGCAGTACGAGTTCCGGCTGAATGCGGAGGAATTTTCCTTTGGCGCCACTCGGCTGCCCGAGGTGGAAGATGCCGACACGCCGCGCGTGCTCTTCGAAGAGCGGATCACGCTATTGCGTGATCTGGAGCGGGCATGGGATGCCCTGTTTGAGACCTTCCTGAAGGTGCGATGCTCTTCAAGCTGGGAAGGGCAGACCAATCAGATTCGCAAGTGGATCGCGCATCAGGCGTCGCCCCGGCCGGCGATGGAACTGGTGGAGGCTTGAGGCAGGCGATCGCAAGGTGAGTGCCCGCCCACCATTCATGGGAAAGCTCACGACTTGCCACTCACAACATCTTTCCCTTATCCGCGGCGGCGGCGTTGGCTTTGGCGGCGGTGGGATTGGTGGACATTTCCTGGACTGATTTGATCTCACGGCGGGCGGCGCCATGGGTGTCGCGCAGCTTGACGCGCGTGCCGGTGCGCTCAGCGTCGGCCAGGCGCTGCTGGGCAGCCGGGATGGCTGAGGCGTACTGCGGCAGCCATTGTGCCTGCGCAACCAGCATCTCATCGGTCATCTGCCAGACCTCTTCCGGATCACACACCGCACCCACCAGCGGATCATGCAGCATTGCCAGCTTCAGCAGATTGACGTCGCCGTGAACGGCGGCTTCCATGGCCATCTCCTGCACGCGCACGCTGGCTGCGCAGGTGGCGGCGCAGCCCAGGGGCAGATCACCCACCACCGGCATGCTGATCCCGTTGGCGTCGACATAGCCGGGGATCTCAACCACACACCCATCCGGCAGGTTGGTGATGTGACCGCGATTGATCACGTTGAAATGCCCACGATAGGTGCGGCCGGTTTCCAGCGCCTCGATGATCCACGAACCATGCTCCTCGGAGCGGTCTTCGGGCGTGATGGGCTTGGGGGGCTCTTTCATCCAGTTGGGAAAATCAGTCTCAAACCAGTTGCGCCCCTCGATGCAGACGCGCAGATAGCCTCCCGTTTCCCCATGAATCCAGCTATCCATGCCGATCCATTTGCTGATCTCGTTGGTGCGCTTGCGATACCAGGGCAGATACTCGCTGAGATGGCCGTTGGATTCCGTGCTGTAGTAGCCGAAGCGCTTGAGCACATCCAGCCGCACCTTCTCCGTGCGCGGCAGCGGATCCAGCACCGACATCATCTCGTACAGGCGTGGTGTCAGATCCATCCCGCGCCATTTTACCTGGATGAACCACGTCTGGTGGTTGATGCCGGCTGCGATGACATCGACGTCGCGGCGATGCAGCTTCGCATCCTGCGCCAGCAGGCCCTCCGCCTTGGCCCATTGTTCGATCACGCGGGTGATCTGCCAGTGCGCGCCCTGCACGCCATGGCACAACCCGATCGTCTTC
>CAZSJB010000035.1:0-12123 GCA_964606625.1 uncultured Tepidisphaeraceae bacterium
AATGGCAGGGAAAGGCCGGCGGCTATGGGATCCAGGATCCCGACCCGTTCGTTACCCGGATG
This sequence comes from uncultured Tepidisphaeraceae bacterium, assembly GCA_964606625.1. Lineage (GTDB taxonomy): Bacteria > Planctomycetota > Phycisphaerae > Tepidisphaerales > Tepidisphaeraceae > CALEKX01. The sequence continues at coordinate 63 of CAZSJB010000035.1, forward strand.
ACCGGCAGCCATTCCAATATCATCGGCCTGCCGATGAAGGCCACCCGCCAACTGCTCGAAGCAGCAGGTGTCCAGCCGACCAATCCCCGGGAATAACCTGCCCCATGGCCTCCTGATCTGGACCCCAGTCCCATGCTTTAAGCAGATATTAATCTAGATTCTCCGCCCCTAAACGCTACCATAACCCCTAACACTCATCACTCTTCGGGAGGCAGGCAGATGATCCGACTGGCGTTAGTGGGATGCGGAAATATGGCCCGATGGCACGCGGACCAGCTCAAGACGCTCGATGATATCGAGGTCGCGGCAGTCTGCGATCCGATTGCCGAACAAACCGCCAGGTTCAAACAGGATTACTTCCCCGAAGCTGTGGAGTATGACTCCTATGAGCGCATGCTTGATGATGTCAAGCTCAAGCTGGACGGGGTAGTCCTCGTCACGCCCCATACCCTCCATTACCCGCAAGCCAAAGCCGCTCTGGAACGTGGGCTTCATGTGCTGGTGGAAAAGCCCATGGTCACGCAAGTCGACCATGCCTATGACTTGTGGCGAACCACCCAGCGTACCGGCAAGCTGCTGGGCATTACCTTTCAGGCGCCTTACAGCGCAGTGTTTGGTTATCTGGCTGAGGCTCGCGACCGCGGTGACTGGGGCAAGGTTCAGGTCATCAGCGGATCGGTTGCCCAAGCCTGGTTCCAGGGAACCACAGGCCACTGGCGGCAGAATCCCGAGCTGTCGGGCGGTGGGTACATCTATGACACCGGAGCCCATCTGCTTAATGCCATCATGTGGCTGATGAACGATCCGGTGGTCGAGGTACATTGCATGATGGACAACCTCGGCTGTCCGGTCGACATCAACGGCGTTGCCACGCTCCGTTTCCAGAATGGCGCGATAGGCACGGTCAGTCTTGCCGGCAATGTGCCCCAGTTTTCCACGAACATCCAGATCATGACTGACCGGATGCTCATCACCACAGATCAGTATGGCAGCAAGCTCAATCTGATGCGGCGGGATAAGACCATTTACCCCCATGTCCACCAGGAACTGGATACTCCCGCAGCCGGTACGCCGCATCGCAATTTCCTTCGCGCTATCCAGGGAACCGAACCGCTGCGGGCCCCGGCCCGCTATGGGGTTCTGCTGTCAGCCTTGATGGATGCGATGTACGAATCCGCTCAGAAGCGGCAACCGATCCAGGTCCAGCCCGTGCCTGAGATAATCGACTGACACCGCAGTTGCAAACAGACAGGAGCTACAGGTGTAAATGGCAGGTAGTGCGGTCTTCCCCCACTTCCACGAGCGAGTCAATCTTTCTGCTTGGCTACACCGAGCTCTTTGGCAATTTCACTCTCAAGCTCATCGAGCTTGCCGAGTTCCTGTTTCTCGGATGCCAGGAGGTCGGCTTCGATCATGCGATCGATTTCGTCGTCGCTGACCAGTTCCTCACTTGCGCTGGCGGCGCTGCCAAGGACGGCGCTCTGCTCCATCGTATCCAGGAAGATCTCCATGCGCTCTTCGATGGTCCCAGCCTGGGCAACTGCCTTTTCCCATTGTGCCTGGGTCTGTGTCAGATCCAGCTCGCCAAAGATGCGACCGATCTCCCGCGCCATGATCTCCATGCTCTGGGCAAATTGGCGACTGGCTTGAGCTTGCTGCTGGATAAGCATGGCATTCTTGATTGCCAGGAGCTGGCGTTCGAGCATTTTCCGGACAGCTGCGGTCTTCTTGATGGCGCTGCGAATAAATCGATATTGCTGCTCGTCACCGATCCGACGGGCATGCTGGGCATTCCGGATGAACTCCTCGGCAAACTTATCCTGTTGTCGAATCGCCTTTTCGATCGCGCGAACACCCTGGCGGACCTTCATTTCGCGCTCAATGCGTCGCTCATCTTTGCTTTTAAACAGGCCCATGGTATGGATTCTAACCCGAATGTCCCATGAAACACAGGTGAATCCAGCCAAGGCTCAGAAGATCGGCAGATCTGCCTGGACAAGCGTGGGCTGATCTGCTCGGGTGAGAAGTCGCGTAGGATAGGTACTGATGCGGCAGGAAGGGCTGTTGCACAATTCGCCGGTATCGAGGCGGAATGTCCAGAAATGCGCGGGGCAGACGACGCATCCGTCATCGACGAATCCCTGCGCCAGGCTCGCCCCGGCGTGGGGGCAGATATCGTCAATCACCCGCGCTTCCCCCTCCACCAGGAAGACCGCCAGCCGAAATCCATCGACCTCGACATACCTGCCCTGGCCTTCAATCAATTCATCAAGCTGGCAAAGACTGGTCCAGGCCATTGGGGTATTGGATCTCCAGGCTGAGATAAAGAACAGAAAAGAAACCAGCGCCCACACGAGTACAGGCCGTAACACCCCGCCCATCCCGCGCAACAGCGCGTGGTGTTTCTGAATACTACGGTAAACACCGGATCACACCCCAGCGGTCATTCTCCCGCTGGGGTGTCGGGGGTGGGCGGTGCTTCTGCTTGAGGATTATCGGTGCTCGGGATCCTGGCTGCGAATCGCTCGCTGATCATCTGCATCGTCTGGATTCCCTGGCGGTAAGCATTGACCGCAGCCAGGCGATGCAGTGCACCGCGATCATAATCCAACTGGCGAATGGCCTGGTCAAACTGTTCAAGCTGCTCCTCAACCTCCGAGTCGCCACGCAGCCGCTCGGCAGTCAGATCCGCCATGGCGCTGTGCGCCGCCCGCAGTGCGCCGTTCACGGACGTCTCTACTGATTGATCCAGTAAGCGGTCACGCAACTGCTGAATCGCCCCATGAATCGCATAGAACCGCACTCGGAAGGCTCCATTCATGTCCGGCCCCTGCGCCAGCCGCAGCGATCGCGCCAAGCCTTCCAGCGACTCCGCCATCGCAGCACGATAGCTCCGCTCATCACGGCTGGGGAAGTTATCCGCATCCGCAGCCAACTGATCCACCAGTATCCGCAAGTCCCGCACTCGTACTGTCGGATCTTCCGGAATCGCCTCAGCCAGCGGATCCGTCGCTGGCGCAGGCGGCTCAACCTCCGGCTGATGGCACGCCATCGGTGCCAAAGCCATCCCAAACAGACCAGTCAAAATCAGAAGATGTCGAAGCATGGTGCGATCCTCTGTGCGTTGAGAGTCCTGTGATGTCTACTTTACCTGACTCATCTTAACCGGACACCGTTCCTTCGCACTAATCTCAACCGCAGCCAACACCCGTTGGGTCTCATACGCATCATCAAAGCTCGCCAGCGGAACAACCGGCTTTTTGCCTCCCAGTTCCAGCAGCATGTCGTAAGTCTGATTGATGAAGGTATGCTCATATCCCATGTGATGCCCTGCCGGCCACCAGGCATCGGCATACGGATGATCTCCGGGACGACTGACCATGATCTTCGTCCATCCCTGCATGCGCGACGGAACAGTGCGATCAAACCACCACAGGTGCACCATATCCTCGAAGTTGAACCGTACTGATCCCAGTTCGCCGTTGATCTCGATCCCGTGATTGTTCTCGTTGCCCATGGCAAATCGCGTGGCTTCGAAGCTGGCCACTGCCCCACCCTGGAAGCGTCCGAGAAACAGGGTCGCGTCATCGACACTCACGCGTCCCTTTTTCCCCGTCGTGCCGGCTGCCCCGCTGATTCCGGCGCCGACCTCAGCTGCCGGAATCTCGCGCTCCTTGATGAACGTCTCCTGCACGGCGCCGTTGATCTCGACCATCTCCTCGCCAGTGATAAACCGGGCCATGTCGATGAGGTGCGCTCCAAGATCCCCATGCGACCCCGAGCCGGCCGCCTTCTTGTCAAACCGCCATACCAGCGGCACCTCCGGTCCGGCCCATCCTTGCAGATACCATGCCCGAACGTGATAGATTCGCCCCAGCTTTCCTTCGCGCGCCAGTTGGTATGCCATCGCCACCGCCGGCACTCGCCGATAGCTGTACCCAACCCATGCCTTGCTCTTACGCGCCTTACGGGCTGCATCGCGCATCACACGAGCATCTTCCAGCGTGGCCGCCAACGGCTTCTCACACAGCACATGCTTGCCGGCTTCCAGGGCCGCCAGCGTCATATCGCGATGCTGGTTATTCGGTGTTCCCACATCCACCAGATCGATCTCTTCCGACGTCACCGCCTGCTTCCAGTTGGTCGAGGCGTTCTGCCATCCCCACCGATCGGCAAACGCCTGAAGCTGATCCTTCTTGCGCCCCACCACCGTATGCAGCACCGGCACCACCGGCACGTTAAAGAACTTCCCCACCTTCATGTACGCGTTGCTATGGGCTCGCCCCATGAACCGATAGCCAATCATGCAAACGTTTAACCGCTTCGCCACAGCTAGCCTCCTCGCCTTGGATTACGTCACGTCAAATGGATCTCGGACGGTCTGGAAAGTGTAACGCCCCCTCAAGGCCCTGCAAATCCCTGCTCTGCTCGCCAACATTCGACCACAAGGGCTCGGTAATGCTTGACATAAGGGCTAGCATACAGCCATGGGCTGTGAACTGTACCTTATTCGTCATGGGCAGACCGACTGCAACGCCAACGGCACCCATCAGGTCTACGAAACACCACTTAGCGCACTGGGCCACAAACAGGCCAGGCAACTTGCCCGACGGCTAGCGGGCTGCCAGGCACATGCACTGTACAGCAGTGATCTGAAGCGGGCGCTTCAGACGGCAGCAGCAATCCATGAGGTGACCGGCCTGCCGATCCAGATTGACCCGCGTCTTCGCGAGCATGATCTGGGAATTTTCAAGGGCATGACCCCCGAACAGGCCCGGCTAGCCGATCCCGAAAGTTATGCACGATGGCTGGCTCATGACTGCGATGCTCGCAGCCCCGGCGGGGAGAGTCCGCGTGATGTGATGCATCGCATGGAAACGGCTTTGTCGGCGATCGTCGAAAAGCATCCGGGTGAGCGGGTGCTGGTAGTAACCCATGGCCGCGCCCTTCGCTGCGCGCTGATGTGTTTGTTTTCCCTGCCTGACAGCGTCTTTCCCCGACTGGAAACCCCCAACACCGGCGTGAACATCATCCGCTATATCGACGGAGTACCGCACTTGGTCGCCTGGGGCGATACGCGTCACCTTGTCGAAGCGTAGGCAATTGCAGTTACGGGGAAAACTCTAGCACTTTTGCACAAAAAGCTGGTGGGCGTCGTTCTCCTCCATACGCTTGGTGGGATATCTCATTTTCTCAGCATATCCGAGGAGGCGACGCATGGTTCATTCCTCTCTCCTGCCCCGGCTGACGGGCAGCGTTCTGCTGCTTGTCGCCAGTGTGACCTGTTCAGCTCAAACACCGACTTCAGACACCCCCTCCTCTCCACCCACGACCCAACCACAGGCATATCATATTCCTGAAATCCCCGTTGAACGCATCCAATGGCGCGGTACCGGATATCCGATCATTCCCGGAGATGTTCAGGAACTGATCCAGCAGCGCAACCTGGCGTGGCATCGTATGTCCTTTGACGCGCTGGAACGTGCCATGCCCGAGATCGAACGGTGGGAGGCCCTGGGCAAGCCGTTCATTCGTGTTGCTCCAACCCCGGATGATCTGCCCCAGGCAGATATCCCTGCATTTCCGGGTGCTGAAGGGGGTGGGATGTACAGCTTCGGCGGCCGCGGAGGGAAGGTGTATGTCGTCACCAACCTCAACGACAGCGGTCCCGGCAGCTTCCGCGAAGCCTGCGAAGCCGGCGGCCCGCGCATCATCGTCTTCAATGTCGCAGGGGTCATTCATCTCGAGCGGCCGATCGATATCCTCGCCCCGTATATCACCATCGCCGGACAGTCGGCTCCGGGCGACGGCGTCTGCATCGCCGGGCATACCGTCCGCATCCGCACGCATGATGTCGTCATCCGCTACATGCGTTTCCGCCGCGGCAGCACCGATATCAGCAATCGTGATGACAGCCTCGGCGGCGATGCGATCGGCAATGTCATCATCGACCACTGCTCGGTAAGCTGGGGTAACGACGAATCGCTGTCGCTATATCGCCAGATGTACATGCCCGACCCCAGCAAGCCCGACGAACGTCGTCGCATGGCTGTGGTTAACAACACCATCCAGTGGACGATCATCAGCGAGTCACTGGACACGTACAACCACGGATTCGGGGCAACCTGGGGCGGGTGGAACACCGGGTTTCATCACAATCTCTTTGCTTGCAACACCGGGCGCAATCCGAGTATCTCCTCGCGCGATTTCAACTTCGTGAACAATGTGCTGTTCAACTGGCGCCATCGCACGCTGGACGGTGGCGCCCGCACGATCAATGTGATCAACAACTACTTCAAGCCTGGACCGAAGACACAGGGACGGCTTCGCCATCGCATCGGCAAACCCGAAGGCGGCGCCTGGTATGCTGCCGGCAATGTCGTGCATGGCAATGAACAGGTCACGGCTGACAACTGGAACGGCGGTATTCAGCCGGATGAAGACGACCCCGAGGGTCGCATCCGTGCCCGTCGCCTCGATCAGCCTGCCCCCATGCCACATATGACCATTCACAGTGCTGAGGAAGCATATGAGCTGGTCCTCGCGTATGCCGGGGCTACGCTGCCTGTGCGCGATGCAGTGGACGAGCGGGCGATCCGCCAGACCCGCACTGGCGAGGTCGATTATGTCGAAGGTCAGGGGATCATCACCGATATCTCCCAGGTGGGTGGTTATCCGGACTACCAAGGCCAGCCCATTGAATACCGTCACAATGACGGCATTCCAGACTGGTGGAAGCAGAAGTACGGGCTGGATCTGGACGATCCGGAGCTGGCATCCAGAGATCCGGACAATGACGGGTACACCAACATCGAGGAGTACCTCAACGGCACGGATCCGATGCAGTTCGTCGACTACCGGGATTTGAGCAACAACATCAACCCCCTGATGGCGGGCAATGCCCTCAGCCTGCTGCGGAACTAGCTGGCGGAAAACCGCCCTACCATTTCTGGAGATCGCTCTCCCCGATCAGGTTAAACCCCCGCTTGATGAGCAATTGGGCGGCCAGGGTGGGGTCATCCGTGTACAGCGCCATCGCCGGGCCCTTGGGGCCAAGCAGCAGCGGATAGGCGTAGTGGATGTTGATCTCGGCAGCCAGGAGGACTGAGCAGATGGCAACCAGCGGCTGCTTGGTGCGTTGTGGGATCTCGACTGCCAGCACCTCCGTTTCCCCGAAGGCAAAACCAGCCGTCCGGAGCAGTTCCCTGCCATACTCCGAATAGGCTGCGATCAGCCGAACCAGCGCCGCATCCGCAGATTCCTCAATCGACAGCGCCACGATCTTCCCCGCTCCCTGCTCCAGCGACCGCACCAGAGATTGCAGCCGCCCCACCTTGTTCTCCAGGAAGACAGTGAACTGCCGCACCCGCGTCAACTCATATCCCGCGCCGTGGATCGTCTCAGGGGGAAGGATGTCTTGCATGGCGGAATCTTAACGCATCAGCCGATGGGAATCAGCAATCGCGGGGTAACGGATGGAGGGATTTTCAGGCTTTTGGGTCATGCATGACGGCCCTCACCCGGGCATAAAAGAACCACCGCCGGGCGGTGGTCGCCCGGCGGTGGATTTCAGAGTCAGAGACTACAACCAGTGCACCATCGCATTAGTTGCCCCATGTTTCACCAGCCAGCGGCAGGATGAGGCTGTCACCCGCACCGACAGGACGCTTCAGATCCGCATCCTTGACAATGTTGATCCGATTGTCGGTGGCGTTCCACTCAGCGGCGGTGTAGATCTGGTCGTTACGAACACCTGCCCACGTGGTGGTCTTGAACTCCACGTGGCCGTCGCCGTACAGGACGTTCTGGCCATCCCGGTCATGGTTCGGCGAGTTCAGCTTCTTCTGTTCGCTCAGCGACGAGTTTGGATCCGTGGCGCCCTCACTCTGGTTGTTGGCACCGCGATCCGCTGCAATGGCAAACTCAGGCCCCACGCTGTTGTTCCAGCGATATCCGCGCCCCGTGGCGGTGCTATCAGCATACGGATTGGAAATACCGTACGAGAGGTTGTCGCTACCGCTGAAGTTGGACGCGTTCTGAGCCGGCCGGCCATTCAGCGTATCCCGATCCACAGTGTCACTGGGGCAGGTGAAGACTTCCGTGCCAATGTCCTGCGTACGCACCAGCAGGAACAGTGCTGCCGTCACGTCGTTGGGATCCACCTCACCGGCATCCCCACTGCTGAACGGATCCACACCGTCGGTACCAGCGTCCTTCCCGAGAAGACCGGTTCCATAAACAGGATCGGTATCATTGGCATAGAGCGTCCGCGGGAATTGCTGACGGTTCTCGTTGGCATACATCTGTATTGCCAACCCGATCTGACGCAGGTTGCTGGAACACTTCACCCGGTTGGCCGTTTCACGGGCGCGGTTCAGCGACGGAAGCAGGATCGAGATCAGCAGAGCGATAATCCCGATCACGACGAGCAGTTCCACAAGGGTGAAACCCTTCTTCGATACATGGCGCTTCATAAGGAAGCTCCTTTCCGACAAGTCGCGATTCGGGCAGATGACGCGGGCAAAGTGACTCGATGGCTTATGAAAGAGAGATGATAGCCGGGGGATTTCAGATTGAAATCTGTGGTTCGAATCACAACTGACCGTGAAATCTCTCCGATCGCGACGATCCGAAAATGGCTCCGGCGAACGCCGCCGGCAGCCCCAACTCATAGTGGCATAGTAGTGAGTACGATACAGGGCAAGTCAAAGTTCCTGTTTCGTGTTGTTCGTTCCCTGGTGCAAACTCCTCTGCATTGGCAATCGGCCGGGCACAACAGGAAGGACGAAGCACGCTACCAGCCGATTCTGCGCAGATTGTATCGATTAGGTCGTTCGCCAGTCAATAAAAATCTGGAGCAATCGTTGCACCGCCCCAGTGCAGCCCCCTTCATCAATCCGATGAAATTGAGAATTGCTGCCAAAATGATCGGCTCGGCAGGGCACGATTCCTCCCCTCAGGTGGCTGGCGCGTCTGGTGGCGGCGGCGATTTTTCCCTCAACTCTTTCTGTTTCCCCCTAAGCCGATCGATCACAAGCTGCGGCAGCAGCCCTGATAACTGCCTCACGTCCCCCCCCAGGCTGACCACCTGCCGGATCAGGCTGCTGCTGGTCAGGGCATGCTGATCGCCCGTCATGATGAAAACCGTCTCCACCCCCCCTACCGCCCGATTCGCCAAAGCCAACTGAAACTCATACCGCAGGTCCGAAACATCCCGGATGCCCCGCAAAATGGCTGTCGCCTTGACCCGACGCACAAAATCAACCGTCAGCCCGGTGAACGGTTCCACCCGCGCCTGCGGCAGATCCACCAGCAAGGTCCGGATCATCTCAACCCGTTCCTCCAGCGAGAACATCTCGCGCTTCTCCGGGTTGATCCCCACTCCCACGATCAGCTCATCAAATAGCTTCAATCCCCGCCGAATGACATCCAGGTGACCATGCGTGATCGGATCAAACTGACCGGGAAAAACAGCAATACGGTGCGACGGTTCGGGCATGGGGAAATTATACCTTCAGGCTTGATCAGATGGCAGTCGACAACCAGCGCTCTGGAGCGGTGGCAGGGAAACAAGAAAGTACAAACAAACCATTTCATTTAAAACGGCTTTAGTTTCTCGGTCAGGTCGATTCCGGTGGTTTCTCGGATGATTGCGACGATTGCTGCGCCATCAGCGGGGCGCTCGGTCTGGATCCGCCGCAGGATATCAGAAACGGCCCCTTCGTCGGCCTGGGTCATCCAGTCAAACACCACAGCCGTCGATTTGCGGCGCATGCCTTGCAGGTACGGCTGAACATACTGCTCACGCAGCTCGCTCAGGGATGTGGGATTGAGCAGGTCGATGTTTTTCGCATGGACCGGCGTTCGAGGCGGCTCGGTGACCACCACACGGATGAAGGCGATCGCGTCGATGCTCGAAGCCATGGCTGCATACTCCGCAGCCAGCGCACCGCTCAACCCCAGCCGCAACCAGGCCTGGTCCGGCTTCGTGAGCGTCTCCTGGAGACGGCTGTCAATGAACTGAGCAAACGACAGATGCACCTGGAGCTGGGCGCGGCTGGCTAGTTCCTCGGCAATCCCGCGCTCGGCGTCACGGATCGCCTTCACCAGAATCTCCCGCCGCTGTGCATCGGTCGCACCCGGGTCATGCAGCGCCGGCAACCATGCCTGCTCCCCCGTCGCTTCCAGGTCCAGGTCGAGGCGCGTGTTGATCATGATCTCATCGGCAGCCCGGTTGTAATAAAACCGCGGATTGGACCAGCCGGATTTGAGCGCCTCCTTCAGCCGATCGCGCGGCGACCACACATAGGCCACATCCAACGACGCCTGCTCATACTTCACAGTCGCCGGCAACAACTCCTCGTCATAAAACGCTTCGATCGCTGTCCTGTCTTCGATCAGCAGATCGCGCTGGATGCGATCGATGATCGCCCCGCGTTGGTCGCGAAGGCGAGCCACCAGATCCGCAGGCAGGGTTGTGGGCAACTCCGGCGGTTCAATCGCCCGCAGCGCAGCCTCGGCTGCCTGAGCCTGCTCGGATGGTGTGATCACCGCCCGCTCCCCCACCGTGACGCGCACAAACCCGTCCGGCAGCGTACTGAGCGCCTGCCCCAGTGTTATGGCTGGGATCAGCACCATCCATACCATCATCCCGATCGTTCGCATGCTTCTAAGAATAAACCTCGACGCACGCGAGAGGAAATCCGGCTTACCCATCGGCGAATCCTCCCCCTCCCCATCCAGGGTAACAGGGTGACAAGGTGAGGGAGTGGGGGGATGCCCCTTTGTGGGGCAGGCTATGTGCCTGCTGTGATGCGGCTCTGGTCCTGGGGCACGGGCGGATCGCACAGGCGGATCGGCCCTCTCTGCCCTCTCTGTTTCACACCGCTCCCCCCCCTTGGGTTCGTTTTGGCTGTTGGCAGCCCCGCAATCGCCGATTCTGACCCCATATCGCCGTTTTCAAGGGGTTCGTTTGGGTTCGTTTGGGTTCGTTTGAACTCCGTCTCCCCTTGCCCGGGCCGGTCTTCCTGGGGAACGGTGGCTGCTTTGGCCTGGGCCCGCTGGCGTTCACGCTGGAGCTGTTCCCATTCCCACTGCTCACGCGGATCGACCGGCTGGGGACGCTGGGCGGCCTGGTCGTATTCTCTGAGCCGCCGCCAGAAGTCGCGGTTCTGGGCCCGCACATACCGGGCATGGGCAGCGATCGGATTGTTGTTGGGCGACGCCAAAAAGGCCCGGGCGATCGTCCGACACGGCGGCTCATCGGCTTCCGCCAGGGCTTCGATGATCTCCCGCTCGGTGTCGATCGCCCGCAGGATCGACCACTGCAACGCCACCATCTGCGGAAACTCCTGCTTCTGGAGCAGGGTCAGGGGCAGGAGGGCTTCGTACATCTCCTGGGCATGCATGGCGAAGGTGCCGGCGTCTTCGCCGCGGACATACGGATCGTCCGAGCAGATTCCCGCGGGATGCGGGCGGGGTGAGTGCGGGGGCCGCCCCCAGTGCTTGCGGGCGTTCTGGGCGGAGCGGGCCTTGCCCTCGGGGGTGCGGGGACCGGTGGACTTGCGGGCATTGCGGCGGTTGGCTTGCAGGCGGGCGGGGGAGATCGGGCGTGGTGGAGTGGGGGGCTTGGGGGGGGTGGGGTGCGGGGGGGGCGGGTGGTATCGGGGGGGATGGGGGGTCATACTGGGGACAGGCGATGGACATGGCAGCACCTCCTATAGCAGGAAAGAAAGGACTTGCAGGCAGCCACGGGCTTGGGGAAGAAAAGAGGATTCCCCTTTGCGTGGGTGGGACAGGGGCGGTTGGCCGCAAGGGGGCGGCGACCGCGAAGGACCCTTCACTATACCCAAACAAACCCCTTCCGTCAAGCCGAAAATCCGACACCCCCTCCCAGCCAGAGCCACCGCGGGCAAAACTACCTTCTTTATGCCTCTTTGGCCCAAGTCCAGCCAGTTGCACCTCGTAGGGCAGGCTATGGCCTGCCGCGAGTCCCTAGCCGTCCACGGCAGGCACATAGCCTGCCCTACCAGAGGTCACCCCCCTCACCCCTTCATCCTCC
>CAZSJB010000036.1:0-2635 GCA_964606625.1 uncultured Tepidisphaeraceae bacterium
CAGTAGCAACTGATAAAGGCCTGTCGCTCTTGCGGCCAGCGCAACTTGACGGGCATCGGATTAAGACGGCGCAGCGTGTTGGTGTAGAAGAAGCAACGCCCATCCAGGCTTATCCCAGCCAATACGCTGTTAAACAGCGTAGTCTCGATGATTTCAGCAAATCGCGCCTGAGGAGAGATCTGGTGCATGCGCCAGTTCCACAGCAGATTGCCGATCGCGGCGCAGGTCTCATTGTGAGCCGTACTTTGAGGCAACTGGTAGGGTCTGCCAAAGGCCTGATGCACACGGGTGATCGACTTTTGATCTGCATCACCGTCGGGTGATGCACCATCAAACAGTGCGCCGCAGCCCCCGGTGATGTAGAGCTTGCGATTGACCAGATCTTCCCAGATTGGCTCGAGCGACTCCAGCAGCGTGGAGTCGCCTGTCTCGGTATAAATGTCGGCTGCGCCAGTGTAGAGATAAGTCGCACGCACCGCATGGCCTACAGCCTGGCGTTGCTGGCGGAAAGGAATTCGGTCCTGGTTGTCGTCATCACCGTTACGAACCAGATCCCGCATATTCAGCAAGCGGCTGGCAAGATCCCGGTAACGTCCATCCCCCGTCTCACGGTATAACTCGATGAGTCCTGTCAGATGCACCGGACAGATCCCATGACGAGCCATCTCCTCTGTCGGGTGGGCAAAAGTGCGATCGAGGTAATCGGCTGCACGGCAGGCAATCTCAAGCAGAGACGTTTTGCCGGTAGCGCGGTGGTGAACACACGCAGCCAACATGAGATGCCCCATGTTGTACATCTCGAAGTGCATCGGATCAGAAAATCGCGGCAGATTTTCCCCATTGCGCTTTGCGATAATGTGGGGCGTGTGGATGTAGCCGTCTTTGCATTGGGCTTGGCCAATGATGCGGATAATCGCATCCATCTGGACGTCGAGGTGTGGATCACGAGTAATCGCGTAAACCGAGGAGACGGCTTCTAACCATTTGTAAAAATCCCCGTCATTCCACTTGGCTCCGCGGTGTCGACCCTCAGCCAAGCCTGCGGCAATCCTGAAGTTCTGGAGGAAATGAGTGCGCTCGGCACCATCCATCAATTCACCCATCGTGGGAAGAATGACGTCGCGGCATAACGCAAAACGATCTGCCCAGAATCCGTCGGTCCAACGGACCGCCCCCAGACCCAATCCATGCGCGCGGACATAAGGACTGGCAGAGGTATCGTTCAGCGGAGGCAGATTGGGGATCGTTGCAACCACTTTAGGCATGGGGTTCACTCCGACGAAGACGGGACTGCTTCAATCCATAAGATCGCCGCGGTGCCGATGGGATTGCGAAGCTCAATCCGACCACCTGACAGAGATGCTTCCTTTACAGTTTTGCCTGTCTGAACATCCAGCCAACGAGCAACGAAATTTGCACCACTTGCAGTTTCCAAAACGACCCTGCCGTCGGCGGGAATATATGCCAGATAGCCCTGCTCCGGAGCAGCAAGGATAGGTGTGCCGTCGGCAGAGTTGGCCGGCGCCATGTGGCTTACCGCCCGCAGCAGCCGCGGATCAACTTCCGAAGGCAGTTGCGCCAGCGAACCGCCACCGATCAATACCGCCCAAGCATGTTCCGCACCTTCGGCTGAGTAGATCACCGCCTTGTCCGGATAACGCTGACGATACTCCCTGACCGCACGCAATACCTGTTCAAATGATGCCGCCTTGGGACGGGCAAGCCGAGCATGCTGTCGCGGTGCAAGATTCAAGCCGCCTGCGGGTGCATACTCGCTGCCATCCGGCTGATACCACCAGTAGCGGATATCAATCACATCAATGAGCTTTGCACGGGCAGAATCCGCCAGGATGGCATCCTGTACATCGCGCGTGGTGCTCAGGGCAACGATCGCATCCTGGCCGGTTTCAGCCTGCCATTCTGCGATGGTGTCCAGCCAGAACTCTGCGAAATGCAAAGGTCCCGTGTATTCCGCACTGAGCAGATGAATGACATTGTGCTGATCGGTGAAGTTATCCACGCATTGCCGAATAAACGCACGATGCAGTTCTCGTCGGACAGGATGCGACGTATCGTAAAACTGTTCGGCCAGGAAGATGCGCTTATCGCCCGCGAACGGAGGTGGCTCGGGGAATCCGGTTTCCTGGATGGCATTGGCTGGCCGCCAAGGTGAATCGACCCAATGCGCGCCGGCTTCGAGAATGTTGTGCTGGAAATAGTGATTGTGAAGCAGAACAATCCCTTTGCGCTCACCTGCATCGACGAACTGGCGCAGCCGTGACCAATACCACGGGTTGTATTGCGTAAGGTCGTACTTGCTCAGCCCATCCCAGGCAGTCCCGATTCCGCTACGAGCAAATGGCTGTTCGTAAAAGGGCGCCCACACGTCACCATCCATGCGGCGGACACGCTGGTGATCATCGCGCCGGCGGTCATACCACAGGCCATAATTGTGCTCGAGGGCGACCACGCCGGTGACTGCCAATTCATCAGTCATCTCCTCCAGGTTGTCGGTCAACCCCAGCCCTTCACGGCCGGGAACAAACCGTGTCACCGCAGGACGCGCACGTTGCATCTCCCGTATGCCCAGTCCGCCCCGCCACCAGGGAACGCCAATCCGCTTCCCAGCCAGTAC
>CAZSJB010000036.1:2645-12066 GCA_964606625.1 uncultured Tepidisphaeraceae bacterium
TTTGCAGAACAAGCTGGCGGCGTGGTGACGATTCCTCCAGTGTACTTACCGTCAGGCCAAGTTCTTCCAAAGTCGGCACATCAGTAAGCTGCTCAACCAGCGGCGCCGCCTTGACGATCTGCTGGATCCATTCACGCATGGTCATCGCCGGCTTGGTTGCAGCAGCGGTCATTTGAGCAGCCAGTTCGATGCTGGGACTGGTAGTGCTGCCTTCGCCGATCGGTTTCAACCACGCACGTTCCAGAACTGGTTGACCCAGGCGATCCGCTAGTTGTGCATAATAAAGACTCTGAGGTCGAATATGCTCGTTGGAGGCTGCAAAGTAGCCATTGCCTTCAAAACGTCCCCAACAGCCAAAAGCCCAGTTTTGCGCGGTTGGAGGACTGTAACAGCGAATGACGGATGCACTGCACTGCCACATCACGCTGTTGGCTGTCGCCCAGCCGGCTCCTCCATACTGCGAGGAGAGATTGCCAAACCCCAGTACATTCCCGTCCACCCGCACATTGTCATACAGAACTCCGGATGCCCAACTGCCGATTCCGCCGCTGAGATGTAACGCCTCGTAGGCTTCGCATTGAACGAAGGCATTCGGCCCGGCTGCGGTGAATCCCGCGGAGAAATCGTGCCGTCCCTGCTCAGAAAAGCATCGTTGGAAGAGATTAAGCTGACCCGATGTGGAAAATATGGTTCGGCGAAATCCACCGATCTCTGAAACCGGCGCGAGGGATATGCAATCCTCAACCGTGACGCGCAGAGTACCTTCCCAAAGCGCTACCGCCCCACCAGCAAAATGCTTCATCGTCACTCGCCGCACCCAGGCGTTTTCGACGTTCTGCATGCCAATGGCAAACCAGGCATGCGACTCATCCTTGATGTTCCGGGAATGATATGCCGACACCAGCCGCAGGTTCTCTATGCCGACCTGCGAGATACGTCCTGGCCACTCGTACTTGACAACCGTTCCGCTCCCGAAAGCAATATCCATGGCGGTTGTCAGGGGCGCATCAAGTGTGATGGTGTTTCCGTTAACAGCAGTAATCGTACGGTCCCATCGCAGATCGCGTGTGCCTTCATGCCAGCGTGCCCCATGACGATCTCCTCCAAAATTGGTGGCACCAATGGTTTCAATCCAGCTTTCGGTTGAGGGGCGATGAATCAAGACACGATCCCCTGCTGACAGGCTGGAAACATCGGTAACCTCCAGCTTCAATGCGCCAACAGGCACGTATCCTTGCTGCACTGGAATCGGCTCATCCAGGATTTGGCGATCATCAACACCTTCGACCACGATAAGCGTGCGGCGATCTTTCCCGGTCGCCAGCAGTGTGGTTCCATCTTCTCCCATCCCCTGCCCCCGCAAAACGACCCCCGATACCGATATTCGCAGGCTGCCTGCTATCTCGTAGACGCCGTGCTGCAGCACCACGGCTCCACGCAGTCCATGGTCATCAGGTGGCAGCGTGGCGACATAGTCTAATGCCGCCTGAATGCGAACGGTGTCATCTCCTTCAGCCGGTGGGACTACCACCCGCGCTGGGGCAAACGGGATATCGCGCTCCCCCGATGCATAGCCACAATACGAAAAGTCAGGAACACGATTACCGGCTTCGTCAGGATGATAGACCAATCGCCCATCCTCCCCCACTTCAACAGGCCGCCGCTCCTGTCCCAGGGCACTCTGCCACATTCCAGGGGCAAGCATCGCCAGCAGAAGGAATAATGTGATCAGCAGCCGATCTTGGCTCATGGTTCCCGCCTTTGCGAATCTGCCGCACTATGGTCTATTCCACATTCAATCCGGCCCAATTCCGCCTTATGCCCAGCCAGCTTCCCATCCACCAGGACACTCAACCCAGTTCCCTTTCCATAGCGTTGTCCAGTCCTGTCCCACACGATGGTCAACATCCGACCGTGGTATTGGATATGGTCCAGGCAAAACCAATCCCATGCATCGGCGGACAACAGCGGATCGATTTCGATGGTGTCATCAGATCGGGGAACCAATCCGACAAGGCCCGTAATGACCAGATCACAATAGGTAGAGTGGTTGTAGAACCGGCTTCGCGGATTGTCGCCCTTCAGCCATTCACCAGTGACCTCATCGTGATATTCACCGATGTATGGCTTGCCATCTTTCTGATGCGCCTCTGCATAGATCCTAAGTGCCTCAAGGAACGTGCTGCGGGGCACGGACACCGTATACTCGCGAAACACGCGTGCAAGTGCTTCGAGCGTCTGTGACGTGGCAAACGGCCAGACTGCACCGTCCCATTCACACTTGCCAACCCCATGGGAGCGAAATCGTGGATGTCGTCGCTCAGCCGTTGTGAGTCCGCGGGGCGCCCAGAACCCCTCCGGTTCGACCAGTTGCAGCCATGCAGCTTCGTAGCCGGGCTCAGGAAGACCAAATCGCCATGGGATGAACCCGATCGCCTCCCGCGCATCGCTAAGTCCATCCTCATTGGTTTCCGCCTTAAAGAACTCCGCCTTCTCATCCCATAGCCGCTCATGAACCAGGCGCCGAAGCCGCTGCGCTTTCTCGGTATATGTCTCAATTAGATCATCGCGGGCAGCCAGACGAGCTATTTCGGCAATAGCCAGCGCATTGGCGTACATATAGCTGTTGATCGTCGGCCGGGCGTTGCGGTGGGTACGCGAGCCGGAAATGGATTCCTCCATGCCGTCCCGCACATCAAACTGCCAGAACAGTCCATCCGATCGCAGGCGTTCAGATTCCCATGTTCGGTAATCGGCATCGAGGTCGTCCAGCAGTTCGAGCAGGAGGGACGAATCGCCTGTTACGCGGCTGCGCTCAAGCATCGCGGCAGCAATCCAGCTGCTGTAGTTGTGAAACTTGGGCTCCGGTCGGCCATTGTTGGAACGGAACCAGAATCGCGTATAAGCATCCAGATAGCTGGGATCGTGAATCCATCGCCCCTCAGCCAGGTGATGGCCGGTAGCACAGCTGATACTGTTATAACTGCCAGCATGCCGCACAGGTAGGATAAACTCGGTCACGATCGTCCCTGCAGGCGTGCGCTTCAGGTGTTTGCGATAGGTCCACCATCGGTAGTACCAGATCCGCTCGATGGTCGGATCAGGGCAATCCAGCAATGGCACATTCCGCCGCATCCACTCCCACGCACCTGCATTGGGGATGAGATTGACCACATCCTCCTCCAGATCCGTGGCGTTGAAGACATCGACGTACTGGGCAAAATCATTGGCATCCAGTATGGCTGGACGGCGCCAGGGTGCATTGAGCTCCTGAGTTGCGTGGGTCATTCAGCACCTCCCCTGCCAGCATCCCGACGCTTGATTACCACGTCCACCGGAATGACACCCAGCACGACGAAGCTTCCGCGTCCACGAACGTCCAGACGCTGCCGTCCCGCTGCAAACTTAAGGGCATGCACATTGACGGCGGGCAGGGAGTCGATCGTTACCGCGTTATCAATAACCGGTTCACCTCCCCCGCGCTCGACCGCATCGGCATCCGTTTCAAGATTGGGTGGCTGAAGCCATATATCGCGATCGCTACGGAAATAACCGATGAGTACCTGCACAGGACGGTCCACCTGAAACTCGATCGGCTGATAATTGCCTGCCTTGGCGGCAGTGTGTGACAGGCGAATACCCGTCAAACCTACCAGCTCAGCCGCGACGGATTGAATACGATAGGGACGATCAGTGTAAACCGTGGCGCCGTTCTTCACCTCAAATGTTTGAACATCCGGAGTCAGAATCTGAATGTCCGCTCGGGGCAAGGGACGAATACCGGACTCATCCTCCACATCCGACAAGCCCGCTTCGACTCGTTCCACGCGCTGCTGAAAGTCTGCCACTTCCTGCTCATAAACCGGCAGAACCTGCTCCCAGTGATAGTTAATCGCTTCGCCGTCGCGGCCGCCGGGAACGGGTATCCGCCGCTGGGACGTCTGCATGGTATTGGCGAATTGGTAGGAATCGCGGGTGAGCATGACCAAGGCACGGTAATGCTCAAGGCTGCGCTGCAGATGCTCCAGAGCCTGGCGAAGCTCCTTCTTGTCTTGCGTATACCTATATCGCAGGACACACATCGCAGCCTGAACCTTCTCGATATAGTTGCGGGACATGGCTGCGATGCAGTGAATGTCGTTGCGAATGCGAGCGAATTCCTCCAGATCCCCGCACGCGTTGGATGCAGCCCGATCGATGGCAGCCACGGCACGACTCGAAAAATGCAGCACTTCATCGATGATCTTAGGCGGAGTCTCCCCCTCATGCGGTTCGCCACGAATCTCTCGCTCAATATATTCACCCAGCCGCTCCCCCGGAGGCGATTGTGATTCCCACAGCTCAGGAAATGGTCTGTACTTCTCGGGGGATACCAGCTGATCCAGCGTCATCCCCAAAGCCATTGTCTGCCGGTTGCCCTCGGTGATACCAAATCGCCGCAACAAGCGTGGCGCACATTCTCCAGCATCATTGAGAGCATCCAGAATATCCGGCGCTGCACGTGCTCCGAATCGCTCCGCCAGACGTGTCAACCAGTAATCTCTGTCGGTAGCTTCATCGATATCCGGATTCCAGGCATATCGTGCCCAGGCGGAAAACCACATCCAGTCACGGTCGATCTGCTGGAGCGGCGGATCGACTTTGTCCGGCGAGTGCGGCCAGCTCCAATAAGCCAGTGGATACAGATGCACCCCTGATGCACCCAGGCGCTCCCGGGATGCCTGCACGCACTTTTTAATGAATCGTTGCGCGCCGTACCGGAACGGTTCAAGATTCGCCAGAATGTGGACATTGACGATGTGCTGTGAGCCAAGCCGGCTCATGGCCAGATGTACTTTCTGGCGTACACCACGGGGTTCATGCGTCGTCAGCGACTCCCCATTGTATTTCGCCATGGTGTAGAGGTTGCGGTAGACCTCCAGTGCAGGGGGCATGATTTTCCCGGGGTCGGTGGCATGAGCTCGGATGATGACAGGTGGCTCATAGGTGATGCCGGCTTGCTGAAGTCCATCCCGCACGCCCTGGAGAATCACCTCTCGAAACCAGTAGATCTGGTTGTCAATCCCATGCAATGCTTCTCCCAGGCAGACCAGTAATCCCACATTGGGATATTGCTTCACAAAGGCCGCTATGGATTTGCGCATGTAATCGCTGACCAGCGGCGTGGGAGCCGACAGTTGTGTTTCAATCCCGTGATGCTCCGCGAAGGGCTTGGGAAGAATGATGCTATAGAACTTCTGGATCAGCCAGATGCCACGTTTGTCCGCCTCTTGGGTGATGAAGCGGAACATCCGAACATTCCGCTCAAACACATCTGATGACACCTCTACGGCGTAGGGATATTCCGGCACGTGCACCAGCGAACCGAACGGGTTACCGTTCCACAGATACAACGTGTTCATCCGATTGTCAGCCAGGAAATCCAGGTACCGCTGCCAATAGGCCTCATCGTAGAAAAAGGGAAACAGCTCGGGCGTGTAGGGATATTCATACACCTTCCGTCCCGGCAAGATGAATGTCTTCTGCATCCCGATACACGGTCCCCGCAGCGACATGACCGGTGCCTCGCGGATATTCAATGAATCAGGAAGTCGCCCTGCGATCCGGACGCGGCTGGCAAGCTCAAGGCATCCGTACAGCGCCCCGGACGGATCGTCCCCCACAACCGCGATACCATTCCCCGCCAGTGTTTGAACAACAAATCCTTCCTTGCGGCGATCGGCAGGGCCGAGGCCTAAAGATTGGGCTATGGAGGCATCCAGCAGGGTGACGATGATTTGCCGACGCCCAACCTCAATCGACTCAGCCGGCGACACTTTGATACCGACCGCCTCAAGTATTTCCCGCAGCCGCTGGGCGCCATACTGTCCCCGCTGCCCCGTCAGTGGATCGATAAACAACGATATGTCCGATATTCCAGCCATGGGTGAATTGCTACCTCAGGTCAACCTTCTCCCCAGATCTGCTGCTGTTGACCGGCCTGGATGTTCTCGCTGCCGCTGCGGGTGATTCGCAGCGCGATCCAGGGCCGACCAGGCAATGCAATTTCCGGTAGTCCCTTGGCGTGATAGCGGTAAGTACCGTCCACGATGATTTCAAACTCCTGGTCGACGCGTTCGATGGTCATGTTCCAGGTGTCCAGAATCTCGACATGAAACCGCATGCCTTCAGCCAATCCTTCCCGCGGCAATTCGAACAGCCAACGATCCGGTGTTTCACGCCCAAAATAGACCAGGTAGTATCGGCCCGGCTGACCGGCTGTGCGGACATCCTGCCACTTGTCAATGGGATCAATGCCTTCCGGAGGAGCCGATTCCAGAATGGAACGCAGAAAATGCAGGCGCGGAGGACTTTGTCCGTGCAGCTGTCCGCCATGTGCCCACCAGATGATATCCTCCGGGTGAAGGTATGTTTCGCCATGACCCACATAAGTGCCGGCGCTCGTTCCCTGCCAGAAGCGATGGACCATTTCTTCAGCACTGATATTTCCACATCGCTGCGGGATGTTGCCTTCGTATTTCACTTCGTCGAACACGATCGGCTTGCGGTAAACATCGCGATAGAGCACCGCCCTGCCGAAATCCTCGACAGCTGATCCATTCTGGATGCTGGCGTGGTGGACCCAGGGTTTGTTGTGATCGTAGATCAGCCGCCCGTTGTGAATGGATCGCAGGCGATCATAAGGATCTTCCTCCTGTACAATCTGGAAATATCGATCCCAGTCGGCCGGCGTCTTCTCCTTCATGAAATCAAACTCATTGGCCATCGACCACCAGACATTGCGATAGGCCGCTAACCGGGCAACGACATACCGCAGATAACGATCGTCGCTCTCCGGATCCATTCGGTCGAATCCCCACCGTCCACCGTCATAGGGATGGAAGAGAATGATGTCAGCTTCGATTCCCATGTCGCGAAGCTGACCGATTCGCGTCTCAAAATGACGGAAGAACGCCGGATTGAACCGTGTAAAATCCCATCGAGTGGGGGGTGTTCCTTCAAAGGGGTATCGGGGCGGCTCACTCTTATTGAAGGCGTAGTTCTTTGGGAACACGCACATCCGGATCTTATTGAAAGGAGATTGGCGCAGGGTCGCCAGGGTCTGCTCCTCAAGTTCCACCGACTGATGTGTCCAGGCATAGCAGGTTGTGCCTATCTGACGATAAGGCGTGCCATCCGCATACGCGAAGTGAAATGTATTGTGAACCCGAACCGGCCCATGGTTATTGCCTGACGCAGGCGTACAGAGGAAGACTCCTTCATGCCCAGACAACTCCGAATGATTGCTTTGTATCTGATACCGCCACTCTCCAGGATAGGGCGGGCTGAATCGGATACGGAAAACATCATCCCCATCGTAGAAGCCGCGGACATGAAACGATTGATCATTCTGTGAGAACTGAGCCGACAGCTCTACATCCACAAAGGGGTTTCCCACTGGCTTGGCATGAAAGACCAGTTCAAAGATATCCCACTGTTCAACCTTATCGCCGGCTGGTGCCATGCTTGCTGCCTTTCCATCGAGCCCGAAGGGATTTGGCTGGGCTTTTTGTTTCGTCGTGTCGAAGATACCACCGCGCACGGAGCTAGCGGGCGGTGGTTCGTTTAAATATCGGTTCAAAGTGTTACACAAACCGCATGCGTCGGGTTAGCTGACCCAGACTAAGCGCATAATGGTATCGTCGCCATTGGGCCTAACCGAAAGGAAATCGCATGCTCCCTCTCCTTTCTGAGATGGTGTCAGTATCCCGCCGTGACATTTTGCGCTCAGCCGCTCTTGGGGTTGCAGTGATGGGCTTGGGCAGGTTCACGTCGATCGCCCGATCCGCCCCTGCCACGACGCCGGCAGCCTCCCGCTATCGCATCGGGGCCTGCGACTGGATGCTTCTCAAACGACAGAAGCTGGGTGCTCTTCCATTGGCGGCTGAAATCGGACTGGATGGTGTGGTGGTCGATATGGGTGGCTTGGGGAATCGCCCCGACATGGATAACAAGCTCCGCGACCCGACTGTCCGAGAACAGTACCTTAAAACGGCGAAAGAACTGGGGCTGGAAATCTGCGCCCTGGCGATGTCGGCCTTTTATGCGCAGGACTACGCCAATCATCCGGGTGCAGATCGATTTACCGAAGAATGGATCGAACTGATGGCGACAATGAAGGTGCCGGTGGGGTTTCTCCCGATGGGCGTCCGCGTCAATTTGCGCGAGGATGCAAATGCTCATCAGAAAGTCGTGGATCGGATGAAGCGCTTCGGTCCGATGGCAGTTGAGGCGGGTGTCGTGATCGGTATCGAAACAGGTATGAGTGCCGAGGAAGATAATCGCCTGCTGGATGAAATCGGCAGCCCCGGCGTTGCCATTTACTATAACTTTGCCAACGCCATCGCAGCCGGCCGTGATCTGACCACGGAGCTTCGAACCCTCGGCGCTGAACGGATCTGTCAGATCCTCTGTACCGAAGGAGATGGCAAATGGCTGGCTGATGGCAACATTGATTTGCCTGCTGTAAAACGGACACTTGATGAGATGGGCTGGCAGGGCTGGCTGGTCTTGGAACGATCCCGTATGGCCGGAAAAAGTGTCAAAGAAAACTTCAGCGCCAATGCACAACACTTGCGCGCGATCTTTCAAACAGAGGATGTATGATCGAGCATCACCCCTTCTCACTTGAGGGCGAGATTGCCTTGATTACCGGCAGCGCCACCGGTCTGGGATATGGCGTGGCAAAATCTTTTATCAGTGCTGGCGCAAAAGTGATACTGGTGGGCCGTCGCGAGCAATTGTTGCGCCAGGCCGCAACCGAGCTTGGAGAAAACGCCGCCTGGATCGCACAAGACATAACCGATCTGGATCAAGCTCCTAAACTGATTGAATCGGCTGAGACGAAATTCAATCACCCCGTCTCCATTCTGGTCAATAACGCAGGCATTCATCTCAAGAAAACAGCCGTCGAAACGTCGCCCGATGCCTTTGAGGCGGTGCTGCGCACGCATGTGCTGGCTGCCCATGCCCTGACACGGGCAGCACTACCCTCGATGGTCGATCGGCGCCACGGCAGCATCCTCTTCACCGCGTCAATGACATCATTGATTGGCATACCGCTGGTGGTCGCCTATTCCGCAGCCAAAAGTGCCTATCTCGGCATGGTGCGATCCCTGGCGGCGGAACTTGGGCCTTCCGGTGTGCGCGTGAATGCAATCGCACCCGGATGGATCGAAACACCCATGCTCCGTGAAGCGTTGGATAATGATCCGCAGCGATCACAGCGGATTTTGTCTCGCACCCCGATGGGTCGCTTTGGCAGACCGGAAGATAATGGATGGGCGGCAGTTTATATCTGCTCACCAGCCGCCAGGATCGTAACAGGAGTATTGCTTCCGGTTGACGGTTGAGCGAGCATCGGCGTCTGACCAATCACTCT